>DAOWKX010000219.1 GCA_030639705.1 Candidatus Aminicenantota bacterium | reverse complement strand
TACCCTTCCGGATTTATTCGACCTTTGTGATCGAGGAAAAATACGGCTTCAATAAAACCACGCCCCTGACCTTTATACTGGACCTGGTCAAGGGTTTTTTATTACTTTTGGTTATCGGCGGGTCCCTGTTAGCCCTGGTGCTCTGGTTTTTTCAGGAGACCGGCAGCCTGGCCCCCCTGTATGTCTGGGTAGCCGTATCCCTACTTCAGATTTTTCTGACCTTTATCGCTCCGGTGGTGATTATGCCGTTGTTCAATAAGTTCATTCCCCTGGAAAAGGGTGAGCTCAGATCTGAGATCGAGAAGTATGCCCGGGATCATGATTTCAAATTGAAGGGGATTTATACCATGGATGGTTCCAAGCGGTCAGCCAAATCCAATGCCTTTTTTACCGGTTTCGGCCGATCGCGCCGTATCGTTTTGTTTGATACCCTGGTGGAAAACCACACTGCTGATGAGCTGGTGGGGGTTCTGGCCCATGAAATGGGCCATTATAAGCTCGGTCATATTCTCAAAATGATGGTTCTTTCCATTCTGGAAACCGGGTTGCTCCTATTTTTGCTCTCCTTTTTGATGAACAATCAATATCTGTTTGAGGCCTTTAAAATGGAACAGTTGTCTATTTATGCCAGTCTGATATTTTTCGGATTTTTGTACGCCCCGGTTTCAACCCTGCTGTCGGTGTTTACCAATGTCATTTCCCGGAAACATGAATACAGAGCCGATCGATTTGCAGTCCAGACCACGAAACGCGGAGAGATCTTTGTTCAGGCTCTGAAAAAACTGAGTGCGGACAACCTGTCCAACCTGACCCCCCATCCCCTGAAGGTATTTCTATTCTACAGCCACCCGCCGGTATTAGAGCGAATTCAGGCCATCCGGCAATTAAAACGGGTCTGATTTCCGGACCTCAATCCAGTTCGGGCAGGACTTTTTTAAGTTTTTCAATGAAGAAGTCATTGTCCGCTTCGAATCCGATGGTCAGCCGAATTCCGTCGGGTATCCCGAAGGCATGCAGCGGCCTGATGATGACTCCCTCCTTTAATAATCTTTGATGCAGTTCATTGACGTTTTTTCCCGGAAAAAACAGTAAGAAATTGGTTTGCGAGGGAATCACCCTGAAGCCCATGGCTGTCAACTGGGTGAATAACAGGTCCTTGTTTTTTTGATTCAGTCGGGATGACCGGAGTTTGAAGTCATCATTTTCCAGAGAGACCTGGGCAGCCTTCTGGGCCATGCGGGTAACATTGAAGGGAGGTCTGATCTGGTTCAGGTAATAAATGATCTTTTCATTGGCAATGCCATAACCAATCCTCAGGCCGGCCAGGGCATATATTTTTGAAAAGGTTCTTAATACAATGATGTTTTTTCGGTTTACGGCCAGATCAATCCCGCTCAGGTGATCCTGGGGATTGGATACATACTCCTCATAGGCATTATCCAGGATGACAAAAGTTTCCGGGGGAATTTTTTCAATGAAGTCCAGAACCTTTTGCCTGGGGAGCATGGTGCCGGTGGGATTATTGGGATTGGCAATAAATATAATTTTGGTGGTTTCATCCACCCGCTTGAGCATATTATCGAGATCATATCCGTACCCCTCATCCATTTCGGCTTCCACATAGGCCTGGTTGCCGGCGTGCTCCACCGTGGAAATCTTGAACATGACAAAGGTATTCCGGGAAGATAAAATCCGCTGTCCGGGTTTCAGAAAGGTCCTGACAATCATCTTGATGATTTCCACGGAACCGCTGCCCACGATGACATTCTCTTTATCCAAACCATGATAACGGGCGATTTCCTTCAGAAGCGCGTGACTGTCTGAATCCGGGTATCGGTTTAAAGAGAGGATTTCCTTCTGGATTATCTCGGAGACATTTCGGGGCAGGGTGAAGGGATTTTCATTTGAGGCCAGCTTGACCACTCTCTCCAGATTGTATTTTTCCTTGATCTCCTCCAGGGGAATTCCGGGAATATAGGGGTTCAAGCCAATGATATTGGGATTGATTAAGTTTTTCATTCATCACTCCTGATTGTTTCTCTTAAACAATGACGGCTGCTCTTTTTCCTCAAACATCTCGGTCAATTCCTCGAGCGAAGGCAATTCTGACAGATCGTTCAAACCGAAATAGAGTAAAAATTCCTGGGTGGTCGAATACAGCAGGGGCAATCCCGGAACCTTTTTCCGGCCAGAGATCCGGATCAGCTTTTTCTGCAAAAGGCTTTTGACCGGTCCGATGGAGTTGACGCTGCGCAAATCCGATATCTCGGCTATGGTAACCGGCTGGCGGTAGGCAACTATGGAAAGTGTTTCCAGGGAGGGAATGGTTAATTTTGATGAGGTTTTGATGGTAAAAAAATCCTTTAAATGCTCATGGATCTCCGGTTTGGTCACCAGCTGAAGACCTCCGCCGGATCTTTTCAGCAGGATACCCCTTCCGTTATCGAGATAAGCGGCTTCCATTCTGGATATGAGTTTTTCGAAATCCCCGATGTTTTTACAGTTCAGGTAATTCAATATTTTTTCAGGCTCGATCGGCTCCTTGGAAACAAAGAGAATGGACTCAATAAAGGCGATCTGCCGATCGATTAAATCCAGGTTGAACGGATGATCCTCTGTCATTGCAGTTGGGGATCCGGGCTTTTTTTCCAGACCGAAATGGAATCAAAATTTTTTTTTTGGAGGGCCATCACCAGATGCTGCTTGATCATCTCCAGTAAAGCGAAAAAACTGACCATGATTTCTTCAATGGAATCCAAACTTTCGGTATATTTAAACAAGTTCAAATACCGGTTGGATTCCAGCAGTCCGAGAATCTCCTCTATCTTGTGTTCGATTGTATAATTTTTTGACTCTAGGTATAGGTATTCCTCCTTTTCTCTTTTTTTAATGACATTGAGGAAAATTTCTGCCAGCTGAAAGGTGGACACTTCTTCGATATCGAATTCCCTGTTTTCAAAATGTTCGGAGATTTCCTCTCTTTTCCAGAGTAACAGGGTGTCATTTTCCATTTCCCGGAGCAGTCTGGAAATTTTTTGAATTTTGTCATATTCGATCAGAGTATGAATTAATTTATCCTCGGGTGACTCTTCTTGCGAACTTCCTGCTCTGGGCAACAGAGACCGGGATTTAATATAGATGAGGGTGGAAGCGGTCATCAGAAAATCCCCCTCCTGGCTGGGATTGATTCCCTGGCAATTCTGGAGGTAATAGAGATATTCGGAGGTGATTTCCGAGATTCTTACATCCAGGATGTTCATCTTGTTCTTGCGGATTAAGTAGAGCAGTAGATCCAGAGGACCTTCGAAAGACTCGGTTTGAACTTGGTATATTTCAGTTTCGTTCATCTGGTTTCAATCCTGCTTCGGGCAACCGGACCATTATCCATTTGGCTCGTCTCAGGCCAGTATATTGATGATGAAATTTAGGATTGGCCTGGCCAGGATATCCAGAAATCCCGCATAAATAATGACAATGAGAATGATGAAGCCAAAGGGTTTTATCTTTTGATAAGACTCCAGGGCCTGTCCCTTTAACAATCCCTCGATAATTCCGCTGCCATCCAGGGGGGGGGATGGGAATTAAGTTGAAAATGGCCAGAAAAATGTTGATGACAATCAGATAGAACAGGATCAGGGCGATAATACCGGGATTCATGAGGGAGATGATATTGAGTCTTCTCAAGATGATAAAGATGATAATGGTCACAACACTGGCTATTATATTGGATCCCGGTCCGGCAGCGGCGATAAACATGTGATCCCGTTTGGGGTTTCTGAGGTTATAGGGATTCACCATCACTGGTTTTGCCCAGCCAAAAACCGGTGCACCCATGGCGATTAAAAGCAGGGGGAAAATGATGGTCCCTACCAGATCGATGTGGGCAATCGGATTCAGGGTGATCCGTCCCTGCAGTTTGGCAGTGGGGTCTCCGAAAAAATTGGCCATCCAGCCGTGAGCAGCTTCATGTATGGAAATGGCAAATAAAACAACTGCAAATTGGATCACATAGGTTAGAATTTTTTCCATGATATAGAGAAAATAACATAAATGATTATCCCAGTCAACTGAAAATTGTTCTCTCTTCAGTGGGATCAGGATATCCCTTTTATATTTATAACCTTTTTCTTTTTTCATACAACCATGGGCAGATTCATACTTGGTATTCCTCATTTGGGTTTTGGATCAATTACGACTAAAATGGAGAGAACTCCAGAAAAGTCTTGACGAAACGGGAATAAAAGGTATAATAGTCGTATGAAAAGGTATCTTGAGGATTTTATAAAAAAGGATCTAGGGGAAAAAATCATCATTATAACAGGGCCAAGGCAGGTGGGGAAAACCACCCTTGCACAAATGATAAACAGCAATTTCGATTATCTCAATTATGATTATCCTGAACATCGTATAATGTTAAAGGAGAGAAGCTGGGACAGAAAAAAAGAGGTCATTATTTTTGACGAAATTCATAAGATGAAAAATTGGAAATCCTTTTTAAAAGGGATTTATGATGTAGAAAGACTTAAAAATAAAATTATAGTAACAGGAAGTGCAAAATTGGATACTATAAGAAAAACCGGGGACTCCTTAGCAGGAAGATATTTTCAGTTCAGACTTCACCCTTTTGATTTAACAGAAGTTAAAAATACGATTAATCCAAAATCAGCATTTGAAAGAATTTTGGAGATTGGAGGTTTTCCCGAACCCTTTTTAAAAGAGGATTTGACGTTTTATAGAAGGTGGACAAAAAGCCATCTTGATATCATTTTAAGGCATGATTTAATTGACTATGAGTCTGTAAAAAATATACAAGCCCTTGAAACTTTGATTGAATTGCTTAAATACAGGGTTGGTTCACCTATTTCTTATGCGAGTCTTTCGAGAGATCTTTCATGTGATCCGAAAACTGTAAAAAGATGGCTGAGGATTCTTGAAACTCTATACTTAGTATTTCCTGTAAGGCCTTTTCATAGAAATATTGCCCGCTCCATACTAAAAGAGCCTAAATATTATTTTTATGATACAGGGCTTATTAAGGGAGATATAGGTGCAAAAATTGAGAATCTGACAGCTTGCTCACTTTTAAAAAGATTAAACTTTTTAGAGGATTGCCTGGGTTATGAAGTGTCTTTAAATTATTTAAAGAATAAGGATGGGAAGGAGATAGATTTTCTCGTGAGCATTGAAGGTAATAAAACCATGATTGAGGTTAAATTGGGTGACAGAAATTTAAGTAAAAATTTTAAAATATTCTCAAAATATTTTCCTGGAGCCTTAAAAATCCAGTTAGTTTATAATTTAGATAGAGAAAAAACCTTTCCTGATGGCTGTGAAATGCGAGATATTGCAACCTGGCTTTCAGAAACCAACAATCTCCAAATATAAGGGTTCAAATCTATGTCAATGTAGTGTGTTCAGTGGGATCAGGATATAATCATACTCACCCGGGCGGACCGCACCTTTTTCTTAAAAATCGGATATGTCCTGGTTTGTTTATAATTTAGAATTTGGAAACAGTAATATTATTTTCTATTTTTTCAATTTTCTGATTTTGAGTTGGTTATTCTCCAGTACCAATTCCAGGCGGTTTTCCTGTAAAAAGGAAGCCAGGGCCTTGTCCCAGGGAATCTGATTGAACTTACAGGTGACCTTTCCAGTGATTCCTTTATCCAGGATCATTTTCAGGTTGGAAATTTTGGAAAGAAAATGTATGACATTTTTCAGATCTGCATTTTCGAACTCAAGATCCATGGGCTCTCCGCTATAGACATTGTTTTTTAAATTGTTGATCAGCTGTTCCCGGGAAAATTTTGCATTTTTCTTTGAGATTTTTTCAAGAGACTGATCTGATTTGCCTTTTTTCTTACCTGCCAGCTTGAATTTGATCAGAACTGTGAATTTTACTCCCTGGGGTTCTTTATTCAATATGTAGGGTTCATAGACCCACTGCTTGACCGCTTCAATGGCAGCTTGGCTCAGGAGCGGATGGCCTTCGGTTACTTCCAGTTTTTTTACCCGCCCATAAATATCAGTGGTGCATTCTAGAATCACTTTTCCGCTAATATTCTTTTTCAGGGCTTCCTTGGGATATGCGGGCTGTACCTTTTTGATCAGCCGTGGACGCTTGATTGATGCTACCATAAGGGGTTCCTTACCCGTGATTTCCCTGTCCTTGCCCCGCTGCAGGGAAATAAAATAGGGCCTTCCCGCTGAATTTTCAAATCCGAAAATTGAGGTTCTCTCCTGGGGAAGAATGATTTCTGCTTCCAGCATTTTCTTAAGTTTGAACCACTTCTTAGTTTTCTCGGTTGATTTCTCTATCACTTCCAGTTTGAAGTTGTCACTTTTTTCAAGCTGGG
>DAOWKX010000100.1 GCA_030639705.1 Candidatus Aminicenantota bacterium | reverse complement strand
TGATTTCAGCCTCCATCATTCCCTCCACCACCACCAGTACTCTTAGATCCTTTTTCATAGAAATATCATATAATAGAAAAAAATGAAACTCAAACAATTCACAGTATATAAATCAAAAAAGACAGTAAAAAATCCGAATCAGTCGTGAATTGATTGCAGATTAGAACCGCACCACCACACCAGCCCAGGTAAATCCAGCCCCGAATGAAGACAACAACACATTATCACCCGGTTTAATCCGATTTTCTCTGAATGCTTGATCCAGGGCAATAGGAATGGTTGCCGATGAGATATTGGCGATTTTATCAATATTAATGTAGGTTTTTTCAATTGGGATCTTAGCACGCTTTATGGTGGCTTCGATAATCCGGATATTAGCCTGATGGGGAATATATAGGGAAATATCATCACTGGTAATACCGGCAAGCCTAATGGCTTCAACGGCAGCTTCCTGCATGCGCAAAACCGCATGCTTGAATACTTCGTTTCCCTTCATATGAACGGTATGTAACCGCTTCTGCACTGATTCAATACTGGCAGGTATGGCACTACCTCCAGCCGGTTGATAAAGCAGCTCTCCCAGATTTCCATCTGCACCCCAGCAGGTGGAAATGATACCCGTATCTCCCTCGGTTGCTTCCAGTACCACTGCACCAGCTCCATCTCCAAATAAGACGCAGGTGTTCCGATCTTCCCAGTTGATGATTTTTGTCATGATTTCAGCACCGGCTACCAGTATTCTCTTAGCCACACCGGTCTTAATAAATGAATTCGCCAGAATCAATCCATATAAAAAACCAGAACAGGCAGCCCCAATATCAAACGAAGGAATCGGTTTTATTCCCATCTTTTTTTGTACCCAATTGGCAGTGGAGGGATAGGCGGTATCACCAGAAATTGTCCCGACAATAATCAGATCAAGGCTGTTTTTATCAACCTGAGCCGCATCCAGTGCTTGTTTTGAAGCTTCACAAACCAAATCAGAAGTTGCCTCTGAATCAGAGGCAATGTGTCTTTCCCTGATACCGGTTCGGGTAACGATCCATTCATCAGAGGTATCCACCCGTTTCGCCCAGTCATCATTGGTCATCACTCTAGCGGGTAAAAAATGACCGGTCCCGATAATTTTGGCTCTAATCAACTTGAACTTCTCGGAAGTAAAGCAGGTATATCTGAACCCCTAATTCCCGGTTATCCTTATTGTCAGGGTTCACAGATGAAGGAACAAATGTTTTATTGGTCTCGATGGTCAATTTAAATTCTGGTTCATCGCCCATCTGTTCAGGTGTTAAAATATATTTTTTGTCAAAGGTAACAGACCCGGAAATAAACTCCTCAAGAAGTTGGTTATTTATTTGCAAGGTGATGGTTTGATCCTGGTATATGGATTTATGGACGCCTCCCTTGATAATAAGAACAGATTTTTTCTTGGGATTTTCAATAATGCATTCAGCCTTCTGGGTGGTCCATCTCCATACCCTGTAAAAGGGATCTTGAATGGCCAGATTCATCTCTTCTTCATTCCAGCCTTCAGAAAAAATAATATCCGGAGCATTAATGGAAGCCGGCTGCACATTCAGTACCTTACTGAATAAAATGATTTTTTCACCTGGATTTTTAGGGTCGTAAAAACCCACCTGTAATTTGATCTCCTCAAATCCTTCAAAATCGATATCCAGTTCATCCAGAAACTTGGGAATAAAAAACATTCTTGAATAGGTGACTTTATCACCCTGTTTCCATTCCACTGTCTTCTTAACTGGAAAATGATCATCCTGAACCAGCATTTCTTTACTCTTAATTCTCCAGAAATGCACAAAAACCATATAATCATTTTCAAAACCATTAAAATCACCTGAAACTTCATATTCATAATTCATGTTTAAATAAAGGAAATCGGTAATTGTTTCCGGCGAAAGGGTCAGGCTGAGTTTCACACCCACATCAGCAATCTTATCTCCTTCTTTTTTTCCACAAGAAAAGAGAAATAACAATATCAAAACTAAAAATCCAAAATGCTTCAATTTCATATGGCCTCCTGTTAAGCTAAATAATTTAACATATTTAGGACCATAAAGCAAATCTTTTTTTTCAAAAAAAAAGGGCAATCTTTTTAAGATTGCCCTTTTATCTAACGGTTGTGAGATTATTTTTTGTCTTTGTCTATATCCTCATATTCGGCATCAATCACTTCACCCTCATCAGAAGAATCTTGAGATTTTGAGCCGGCCTGTTTTTGATTTTGGTTTGCTTGAGCCTCTTGCTTACCGGATTGTTGACCGGCATTTTTATACAACTCGGTGGACAATTTTGATGTAAGTGAATTGATACTGTCTATCTCATCCTTGATCCGGTTGTGATCATCACTTTTCACAGCTTCTCTGGCTTTTTTAACTGCCTCCTCGGTTTCAGAAATCATATTTTCCGGGATTTTCTCTTTATTCTCTTTAACCAGTTTCTCCAGCGCATACGCCATCTGGTCCAATTTGTTTTTGTCTTCGATAGCGGATTTGCGTTGTTTATCATCTTCCGCATGCTTCTCAGCATCATTTACCATCTTCCCAATTTCTTCTTCAGATAATCCACTAGAGGAAGTGATGGTTATGGCCTGTTGTTTGCTGGTTGCCAGATCCTTGGCAGAAACATTTAAAATCCCATTGGCATCAATATCAAAAGTCACTTCAACCTGAGGTACACCACGGGGGGAGGGGGGAATTCCGGTGAGATGAAATTTCCCCAGTGTTCTGTTATCTCTGGCCATTTCTCTCTCTCCCTGCAAGATATGTATCTCAACGGTCGGTTGGTTGTCTTCGGCTGTGGTGAAAATATCAGTTTTTTTTGTGGGAATTGTGGTGTTTTTTTCGATCAATTTATGAGCAATACCACCCAGGGTTTCTATACCCAGGGAAAGAGGGGTAACATCTAATAATAAAATATCCTTGGCTTCGCCACCCAGTACAGCTCCCTGTACTGCTGCCCCGGCAGCAACCACTTCATCCGGATTAACACCCTTGTGGGGATCTTTACCAAAGAAACCTTTTACCAGTTCCTGGACCTTTGGAATTCGGGTGGATCCCCCAACCAGAATCACTTCTTTTATTTCAGACATATCTACGTCAGCATCTTTTACCGCCCGTTTACAGGGACCAAGAGTTCTTTCAATCAAATCCCCCACCAGCTGTTCAAATTTGGACCGTGTCAGTTTCATAACCAGGTGTTTGGGCCCTGAGGCATCAGCAGTGATAAAAGGCAGGTTTATTTCGGTCTCCACAGTATTGGAAAGTTCAATCTTTGCTTTTTCAGCTGATTCTTTTAACCGCTGCAAAGCCATCTTGTCGTTAGAAAGATCAATACCCTGGTCTTTTTTGAATTCCTCAATGATCCAGTTAATGAGTCTATGATCCAGATTATCTCCACCCAGATGGGTATCTCCATTCGTGGATTTCACCTCAACGATATTCTCTCCGATTTCCAGAATAGAGATATCAAAGGTTCCGCCCCCAAAATCAAAAACCGCCAGTAATTGATCTTTTTTCTTATCAAATCCATAAGCCAGTGCCGCGGCAGTGGGCTCATTGATGATTCGCTTAACCTCCAAACCGGCAATTTTTCCGGCATCTTTGGTTGCCTGTCTCTGGGAATCATTAAAATAGGCTGGTGCGGTGATAACCGCCTCAGTAACCTTCTCGCCCAGGTAATCTTCCGCTGCTTCTTTCAATTTTTTCAGGATTAAAGCAGAAATTTCCGGAGGAGAGTACTGTTTTCCCATGACCTCAATTCGGGCATCATCTTTGGCTCCTTTTATAACTTTGTACGGAACCATTTTTATTTCTTCACTAACCTCTGAATACCTTCTACCCATGAATCGTTTGATCGAATAAACGGTATTTTCAGGATTGGTAACCGATTGTCTCTTGGCAACCTGTCCGACTAACCGTTCCCCATCTTTGGTAAAACCAACCACCGAAGGTGTGGTTCGACCGCCTTCAGAGTTGGTGATAATCTTGGGTTCTCCCTTTTCCATGATGGCCACAACTGAATTTGTCGTTCCCAGGTCAATACCAATAATTTTTCCCATTTTTAACTCCTTTGTTCTATTTTTACACTAACCGATTTCAGAACAATCTAAAATCTATTTTCAGATGTAAATGCAATATAAATATACAGTATTTTTTTTTTGATGTCAACAATCTTATAATAATTTTATAAAAAATATGTTAGTCAGTTATTATCAATCTGACTGAATAATTCAGCTCTGTATTATACTATTGGACATCCTTTACCCTGGCAGATGAATCGTTTTACCAATCCGCTTTAATTCCCTTTAAAATTAGATGAAAGGAGTTCTTCGATCAAATCATCTTCTGCCAGGTAGGGAAAGGTAATGTGTCCGCGCTCCCGGTTATTCCGATTCCATTCAGAGGCCACTTCAAGGGCATTTTCGTTTCTGGCCCAGGATCGTCTGGAAATTCCATTAATCACATCCCATTCCATGGCGGATTTTATGATGTTCTCCTTTTTTCTGGACCCATCCAAAACCAGCCCAAATCCACCGTTAAAAGCTTTTCCGATACCGACGCCTCCTCCATTGGATAACACCACCATGGACATGCCCCTAACCGCATCCCCGACAAAATTATGCACAGCCATGTCTGCGGTGATATTGCTCCCATCACTGATATTGGCAGTCTCTCTAAAAGGAGAATCCGTACCGGAGACATCATGATGATCTCTTCCGATCATCACCGGGCCGATTTCTCCATTTTTGATCATTTCATTAAATTTGAGGGCAATTCGCACTCTTCCTTCTGCATCCGAGTATAAAATTCTGGCTTTTGTTCCCACCACCAGGTTATTAGCTTCGGCATTCTTAATCCACTCATAATTATCCCGTTCTATCCCCCTGCGATTCGGGTCAATACATTGCATGGCTGCCCGGTCGGTTTTTTGTAAATCCTCATGATTTCCGGAGAGACATACCCAGCGAAAAGGCCCATAACCATAGTCAAAACACATGGGACCCATAATATGTTCAACATAACTGGGATAAACAAAACCTGCAGCCGGATCGTTTTCATCCCGGGCCACATTTTTAATCCCGGCATCATAGACCGCTTTCAAAAAAGAATTTCCATAATCCCAGAAATGGGTTCCCCGCTGGGTCATTTCCTGAATAAAGCCATATTGTTTTTTTAATGAATCATCGACCATTTCTCGGAACTTTTCCGGATCTTCTCTGAGTAATTTTCTGCCTTCCTCAAAACCAACGCCCACCGGGGTATACCCTCCGCCATAAGCATCATGACAGGAAGTCTGGTCAGAGGCCAGTTCCACCTCAATATTTTTATCTACCAGGTATTCCCATAAATCCACAATATTTCCATAATAGCCAATGGAAATCGATTTTCTGGCATTTCTATACTGTTTAATCCATCGGGCAATTTCATCCAGGTCGTCAGATGCCATGGAAACCCACCCCTGGCTCTTTCTGGTCTCAATTCTGGAGTGGTCCACTTCTGCGATCACACCGATCCCGCCGGAAATCTCAACCGCTTTTGCTTGTGCTCCGCTCATACCACCCAAGCCAGAACTTACATAAACAATTCCATTGAGATCATGACTCTGGGGAATTTTCAGATATCGTCTGCCTGCATTCAAGAGGGTGATATAGGTACCGTGTACAATTCCCTGAGGTCCGATATACATCCAGCCACCCGCTGTCATTTGACCGTAGTTGGAAACTCCCATAGCAGCAGCCTTATTAAAGTTATTGAGATTATCATACAATCCCACTAACATTCCATTGGTGGAAATGACCCGGGGAGCTTCCGGACAGGTAGGATATAATCCCAGGGGATGGCCTGAATAGATCACCAGAGTTTGATCTTCTCTCATCTCCTGCAGATAGTTTTTTGTCAGGCAATACTGCATCCAGTTCTGGAATACCTGCCCTGATTCTCCATAGGTAACCAGTTCATAGGGGTAAAGTGCCACATCAAAATCCAGGTTATTATCAATCATCACCTGAAATGCCTTGGCCTCGATGATTTTACCTTCATATTCATGATAAGGTTTGGCTTTGATTTGACCTTCCGGCCGATACCGGTACCCGTATATTCTTCCTCGGGTTTGCAATTCATCTAAAAATTCAGGGGCAATCTCCGGGTGCAGGTGAGCGGGGATATATCTCAGGGCATTTTTCAATGCCACCGCTGTCTGTGGTTGATTCAGATTGAATCCCCGGTCCGGAGCCCTTCTGATACCTTTCACAAATTCTTTCCGCTGGGGCAATTGCTCCGGTAAGGAAAATTGAGAATTTTTTTTGTTTTCCATTTGACCTCCTTGTTACCATCAATCTTTAGCTTTAATCCCGAGAATGAACACCCGGTTTTTTTCAACCTCAACCGGGAAAACTTGTTTTTTCTGATAGTCATCAGTTTTAATTCAAATATATTCAAAAGATGCCCCCTTGTCAAGAGGAAACAGCCATACCTAAGGCTCATTATTCGGTTCTTATATCAATCCTTATAATTGTAAAAATTTTTTTAGGTTAAATAAGACTTGTAAAATTTGGATATTTATGTAATATAGAAGAGTACAATAATATTAAATGGGCAAGAAACAGTTGCTCATAAAAAAGAAAAAAAGGAGGTATCATGCCAGATAATGTTATTGATTTTCAAAAATTTCCAAAATTGAAACCCAAAACCATCGGTATCATTATCATTGGATTGCTGATTGTCATTACTGCCTTTTCGAGTTTTTATATGGTAGATCAGAAAGAACAGGCAGTCATTCTGTTATTTGGAGAATTCAACCGAATAACCGAACCGGGATTACATTTTAAATTGCCATTTGGAATCGAAAAGAATTACAATGTTCCCACCCAGAGAATCCTGAAGGAGGAATTCGGTTTCCGCACGGAAGAGCCCGGAATCACCACAAGATACTCAAGCCGGGATTATACGGGAGAATCCATTATGGTAACCGGCGATCTCAATATTATCGATGTCCAGTGGATTATTCAGTATCAGATTGCGGATCCCATGAACTGGCTCTTTAAAGTGGAAAACCAGAGGAAAACAATCAGAGATATCTCCCAGTCAGTAATTAACCAGCTGGTGGGAGATCGAACCATTTTTGATGTCATCGGAAGTGAACGTACCAATATCGAACAGAAAGGAGAGGATATGATGAACCATTTCTTCAAACTCTATGAGTTAGGTGTCCAGGTAACAACAGTAAAACTTCAGGATATCGTTCCTCCAAAGGGAGCGGTCCATGATGCCTTTGAAGATGTGAATAAGTCTATCCAGGATCTGAACCGTCTGATCAACGAGGGGAAAGAGGCATATAATAATGCTATCCCTAAAGCCCGGGGCCAGGCAAAACAGGTTATCCAGGCTGCAGAAGGGTATGCAGCTCAGAAAGTAAACAAGGCCAAAGGTGACATCGCCCGTTTCTTAGCCGTTTATGGTGAATACCGCAAGAATCCGAAAATCACCCGAACCCGATTATATTATGAAATGATAGAAGAAATATTCAAAGAAACAGAGAATACGGACCTGATTGATAAAAATTTGAAAAATTTTATACCCTTTAAGCCACTCAACGGCAAGCAAGGAGGCAACCAATGAAAAATTTCAGAATAATCGGAATCGTTATTATTGTCTTGATCATCCTTTTCCTGTTGTTAGGACCTTTTTTCATTGTTCGGGAGGGAGAACTTGCCGTGGTTATTCGTTTTGGAAAGATAGAAAAGGTTGAAACCGACTCCGGGTTAAAGTTCAAGGTTCCCATTGTCGACCGGGTCATCAAATATCCCAAAAAGATACAATCCTGGGACGGCGATTCCGAACTATTGCCAACCGAAGAGAGTCAATTTATCTGGGTGGACACCACGGCCCGCTGGAAAATTACTGACCTGAAATTATTTTATGAATCGGTGGGAACCATCACCCAGGCCCATTCCCGATTGGATGATGTGATTGATTCCAGTGTACGGAAAATCATTGCCCGTAACTCATTAAGAGAAGCGGTTCGAAACTCCAATATAATTAATGAAATTAAAAGAAAAGATGTTTTTCGAACCCAGGCCGGACTGGATAAACTGGTGGATACAGAAATAGAAGCCTTTACCACCTTTACCGATATCAAATACGATGGAATATTGAAAGGGCGAGGAGAACTTTCTGATGTGATGCTGAATGAAGCCAGACAGGTGACTCCCCGGTATGGAATCGAATTGATCGACATCATCATTCGCCAGATAAAATATTCAGACGATTTAACCCATAGTGTATACAGCCGGATGATCAAAGAAAGAAACCAGATTGCCCAGGCCTTTCGTTCAGAGGGTGAAGGTGAAAAAGCCGAATGGATGGGTAAACTGGAAAAAGAGCTTCTCTCCATACAGTCCGATGCCGAAAGAAAAGCAAAAGAAATCAAAGCCAAATCAGATGCAAAAGCACTGATTATCCGCAACCGGGCATACAACAGAGATACCGAATTTGCCGACTTCTGGATGGCACTGGTTCAATATCAGAAGGTCATTCCCAAAATGAGAAAGATCCTTACCACCGACATTGAATTTTTTAAATATCTCTATAACAAGCTGGGAAGGTAAACAGAAAAACAATTCTGAGTAATAACCATAGTAATACCAGCTGAACGGATTATAATATCCGTTTAAATTGAAGAACCGAGCTGCCGGAAACTGTTATTCTAACCAACAAAAAGGATGGATATTCCCGGCAAAATGGTGTACCATACCCAGATGAACAAAACAGAAAAAAAGCCCCTGAAGGTTATCTGGCTGGTTCTGGCCGGCTTTTGTGTCCTGTTCCTGGCCACAATTATACTATACTGGATAAAGGGAGATAACTATCGTTTATCCATTATCCTGTTAATGTTTAAGATCATCGGACTCGGAACCAGTATTTTGTTAGTTCTGGGTGAACTGGGGCATCCCATATTCAAAAAGATCTGTATAAAGGGAGAAAAAATCGATTGTTATGCGGTGATGGAATCACCGGCAGCCAAAGTACTGGGATTGATTCCCATGGCAGACCTGGGAGTTCTATATTTTTCTGGCGGGATCATATTGATTGCTTTTTCAGGGGTAAATTCCCAATTTTTTAAACAGATCTTTTTACTGGCCCTCCTGAACCTGATGACCTTACCCTACACCCTCTTTTCAGTTGGTTATCAGGCGCTTGCGGTTAAAAAATGGTGTGAACTCTGCCTGATTGTTCAACTTACCTTCTGGCTTGAATTTCTCCAGTTCTATAAATTTCTTTCAGCCGGTTTCCCGGGATTCACAATCGAAGATTTTTTTCCTTTTACCTGGAGCTTCGGACTCCCGCTTCTGGTCTGGCTCGTTTTCCGGCCGGCACTGCAAAAATCCATCCGGTTTGACAAACGATAATCAAGTAATGATGGGCAACCGCAAGGGATTGCCCCTACATTTTTTATTCAGGTTTTTGTAGGGGTAAGGCTTGCCCTTACCCATTATTGATCGTATTTTTCATCAAATTAGTATATTCAGGTGGTGGATTTGAGCAACATTACCTCTCCTT
>DAOWKX010000139.1 GCA_030639705.1 Candidatus Aminicenantota bacterium | reverse complement strand
TTACTGGTTCAAAGGCCGGAAAATAGACAGCCTGGATCGGATATCCGAAATACTGAAATCACTCCCCAGCCTAAAAAAGGTGGTGGTGGTTCCCTATACCGATGAAAATCCCGGCATTGATCACCTGCCCAATGCAGTCCACTATCGGGATTTCGTAGTTTCCCTAACCGACCCGACCATCGAGTTTGCCCAGCTTCCCTTTGACCATCCCCTGTACATCATGTATTCGTCCGGCACCACCGGTCTGCCCAAGTGCATGGTCCAGAGTACCGGGGGAATACTGATCCATCACCTGAAGGAATTAGTTCTTCACACCGACCTGAAGCGGGAAGACACAATATTCTATTTTACCACCTGCGGTTGGATGATGTGGAACTGGCTGGTCAGCTCGCTGGCTGTCGGAGCCACCCTGGTACTGTTTGACGGCAATCCCTTCCATCCCCATCCCGGTACCCTCTGGGAATTAGCCGAACAGGAAAAGATTTCGGTTTTTGGGACCAGTGCCGGCTACCTTGCCGCCCTGCAGAATACGGGACTGAAACCCGGGCGGGAATATGATCTGGCTTCGCTCAAATCCCTGCTCTCCACGGGTTCTCCCCTGTCCATCGAGGGTTTTGACTATGTCTACCGTGAAATCAAGAATGATCTTCAGCTGGCCTCCATTTCCGGTGGTACAGATATCAACGGCTGCTTTGCCCTGGGAAATCCCATGGGACCTGTTTATGCCGGGGAATTGCAGTGCCGGGGCCTGGCCATGAAGGTTTTTTCCTTTGGTGAATCCGGACAACCGGTGATCAATCAGCAGGGAGAACTGGTATGCACCGCCCCTTTTCCCTCCATGCCCATTTACTTCTGGGATGACCCGGAGGGCCAGAAGTATCTCCAGGCTTATTTTGATGTCTACCCCGGTGTCTGGCGTCACGGCGATTTTATCGAAATCACCGACCGGGGTGGGGTCATTATTTACGGCCGCAGCGATGCCACCCTGAATCCCGGGGGGGTGCGGATCGGAACCGCCGAAATATACCGCCAGGTAGAACTGATGGAGGAAATTGCCGATTGCGTGGCGGTGGGACAGGGCTGGAAAAACGATGTCCGGGTCATACTCTTCGTGGTCATGGCCAAAGGCAGCCCCCTGACCATTGAGTTAAAAGAACGGATCAAAAAAACCATCCGGCTGAATGCCTCTCCCCGCCATGTTCCGGCCAAGATCATCGAGGTACCGGATATCCCCTATACCCTGAACATGAAAAAGGTGGAGCTGGCGGTCAAAAAAGTCATCGAGGGCAGACCGGTCTTGAATAAAGATGCACTCCGGAACCCCCAATCCCTGGATCACTTTGCCAATCTGAAAGAACTGAAGGAAGATTAGATCCATTTTCTCTCCATCCGGGGAGGAAACGCTTTGAAAATGTTACCAATCGGTTTTTTTCCTCTTTTTTAAAATCTTAATGAGCACATAAACCATGATTAAACAAGAACCAATCCCGATATAAACAACAGCATTCCGGATTCTACCATGAAAGGTCATCTCCCTGAAAAACAGGATTACCAAAAACATCATCAGGAGGTGAAATATCGAATCATTCTCCTTGAAAATCACCTTACGTAAATTGAAACGAATATCCGGTTTTTTAAAGTTCTTAAGACCAGGAAAAATCCTGGACACTGTTTGACAGTACCGCCGGTAGGATTCACCATGTCTATTCGATAAAAATTTTTCTTCCGCAACAATAATGAAGTAATACTGGAGAATCAAAAATAATCCAAAAACAAGTATTGCCAGAGGGTTTGAAAAGACAATTAACAGGCCAATAAAAATGAAAACATTACCAATATAAAGGGGATTTCTGGTTATTGAATAAAGACCGGTCTTGTTTATTCCCAATGCCTTTAAATAATTTTCCCTCCCCGAGGTACCTGACAATGAAAAACCCACTGCCAGAATCCGAATCAGTTCTCCCAGCAAGGCAATCAAAAATCCTCCCAGGGAAACAATCCAGTTTGACGATCCAAGGTTTTGAGGTGGAAATAACAGAAAAACCAGAATAATCAGGGGAAGTAAGGTAAAAGATCGAAACCTGAAAAGAAATTTACCGATCCTTATTTTCCATTCTTCCTCTTTTTTTTTCATGGATTGATGCCCCGTTTAATGACCTCTATGAGACAGAATCTTACGATCCTGAGCCTGAATGATTTGTTCTATATAACCAAAATCCCGGGTTTTTACCGGAGTCAGGCATATGCGATTCACCCCATCCGGAATGAGTCCCAGATAGGTTGTTAATTCAGAGAGGGAAATCAATTTCGAGGTTTTCCAATCTCTTATCTGCAATTTTACCACCAGTTTGGAGCCGCAAACCCTCAGTGCTTCATCCACAATTTTTTTGAACAGGTTTCTGTTTTGCTGTTCTGTCAATTTCAGCTCCCGCTTCATCTGCCGGTGATAGGACATGAGATAAACATAATCAATACCTGTTTTCACCAGCCGGGTCAGATCATGAGCATACCAGGATTTGGATTTCTGTCGGTAATACGGGGTTTCATAATGAATATTCATTCCGATCTTTATCTCCGGATTGACTGACTTACACTTCTTTACAATCATTTCCAGAACCCTGATTATCTGATCAATTTTGACCTGACGCCAGTATTGATTGGAAATTGATTTGGAATTAATCATTAATTTTTCGTTAGCGGGAAATTTTGTTTTGTGGGTAAATACTGCCTTTCCCCAGTTGGAAAAACCTTCATTATAGCGCAGGAAAAAATCATCCTGAAGTAAGATACCCTTTATCTTCTTCGCAGCCAGTTCTCCATAGACCGAAATAATTTTATTGATGGCATCCGGATTAAAAATATCAAATTTTTTTACCTGATACCGTCTGCCGTTTTCATACACATAATCAAAACAATCCGTATCCCGCACCCAATTAAACCGCCGGGTAATCATCCAGGCATACAGATTGAGAGGTTCCGACTTGAATTCATCGATGAGCCGATCGAGAAATGGATGAATGACCCGGAAAATCGAATTGGTAAAAAAAAGCCCTCCTGAATCTTCCTGATCCTGAAATACCCGTACAATAACATTGTCAATTCCCATCTGGTGGAGATATCGATACCACAGCTTTCCATTGATATTGACAGAATGAAACTGAATCTCAAATTTACGGGAACCCGGATTTATGGGTGGAGGCCGATTCTGTTTTTCTCCCTGGAAACCCCACCCATTCAATGGATAAAGGATGGTTACACTAAAGAGAAAAATTCCAATCCCTTGAATTATATTTCTTTGTAAGCTTTTTAATTTCATTATTATCATCTCTATTCAAAAAATATGATTCAAATTTAAGCTTTAAAAAATCTCGAAAACTGGCGATCAAAGAACGGAGAAGTTCATCTTTTGACTTACCCGACACTTCACTGAAAGTGGTCATCCGCCTCTCAAGAGAATTTTTATTAGCATTTGATCCGCCGGAATATAATTTATAATCCATGGTGATGGGGATGGAGCCGTGTTGTAATAGGGCAAATTTATCTCTTTTTTGAGCAGATCCCACAATTTTTTTCCCGTTGATCTCTATCTCATTCAAGGTTGGAAAAGAAAAACACGGATGATCGGTTCTGGCATATGCTGAGGAATGTGATTTGCATAAATAAGCCTCCACACCGATATTTTCAAAGGCCCTGACAATTACCCTTGAGATCAAAAGGTAGGATTTATATAAATCATTATCCCGGTAAAAAGTATCTTCCGAAGACACCACTGCATAAGTGATTTCATCATTATGCAGAACAGTTTTACCACCGGTAATCCTTCTGACAAAGGAACAATGATTTTGTTCTAAAAATTTCAGATTAACCGCTTTTGATATTTTCTGGCTTACCCCAAATGAAAAAGTGGGTTTATCCCAGGAATAAAATCTCAAAAAACCACATTTCTTAGTATGGCATAATTGAAAAAGATATTCATCTCGTGCCATGTTTTCAGCTGCAGAATACGGTATCAGATCAGGCAACAAAAACCATTCTGGCATTATTTCTTTATGTCATCTTTGTTTTCTTTAATTTCCCTGACCGGAATAAAAGCCGAGGGGATCTTTTTTTCTTCTTTCATCGACATATCAATGTTTCCTTTAAAAACAGCCCCTTCTGCCAGGACAACTCTCTGAGAAACAATGTTTCCATTTAAAATACCCTCGGGTAATATTTCAACTTTCGAGGTTGCTTTTACATTTCCATCAACCCGTCCTTGAATCACCAGTTCACTGGCCTCAATATCAGCCTTTATAATTCCGCTTTTACCAACAACAACCCGGTGTTTTACATTTATGCCACCATCCACTTTTCCATCAATAAGAATCTCTTCTGAAGCTCGAATCTTCCCTTTGATAACCAGTGTTTTCCCAATGTAAGATGTTATGGGATTCTTGTTCATTTCCAGATTCGAAAAGCTTTTTTGTTTGGACCTATCAAACTTTTTAAATACTGCCATTTTTTTCCCCATTATAGTATGTTTTTTTATAGTAGCCAAAGCGGGCAACGGGGATCGAACCCGCAACCCTAAGCTTGGGAAGCTTATACTCTACCATTGAGCTATGCCCGCCTACTTCTTTGACTTCTTTTTAGCCTTTGATTTTTTATCTTTTTTTTCAAATTTGTAATCAACAAATTCAAGATAAGCCATTTCTGCGCCATCCCCTTTTCGAAAATCATCCTTTATGATCCGGGTATATCCACCCTGCCTGTCCATGAATCTGGGGGCCACTTCATCAAACAACACCTTGACAGTTTTGCGTTTATATAAATAGGCCAGCGCCCGACGCTTACTCGCTAACGTTCCGGATTTTCCTAAAGTGACCATTTTTTCCACTATGGGTCTGGCCGCCTTGGCTTTGGTAATCGTGGTGTGAATTCTATTTTTTTCAATCAAACTGGCGGTTAAATTCCGCAACAATGCTTTTCGACTGGATGGATTCCTGCCAAGTTTATAGCCTCCTTTACGGTGTCTCATTTTCTACTCCTCTACTTCTGAATTATTTTCAGCTTCTTCTTTCTGGAACCTTTCATTCAGTTCATTTTTAATATGATCCGGAATTTTTTGACCCAGTGCCAGATCAAAATCATTCAGTTTTTGAATGATTTCTTCAAGGGATTTCTTACCAAAGTTCTTTGAATTCAATAATTCATGCTCTGTTCTTTCAATTAATTCATAGATATAATCGACACTCAATCTTTTTAAACACTTCAATGCCCGCACAGACAATCCCATGGATTCCACATTTTTTTCCAGGTATTCGGACTTCTTCTCAATTCCATACCCAGCTTCCTGTTCGGCAGAGGGAATGATGCTCTCTTTATCCTGATAATCAAGGAAAATAGCCATATGATCTCTCAGGATTTTCCCGGCCCTTGAAATGGTCTCTTTTGGCGAAACACTTCCGTTGGTCCAGATTTCCATAATGAGCTTCTCATAATCGGTTTTTTTCCCCACCCTTGCCGGTTCAATACTGTATTTGACTTTTTCAACCGGATTGAAGTTGGCATCCAGGGAAATAAAATCAACCGACAAGTTCTCATCATAATTCTGTTCTGCTAATTTGAAACCGACGTCCTTTTTTATCCACATTTCCGCTTTGAATTTTCCACCCTCTTCCAGATAGGCAATATGAATATTTTTATCCAGCACCTCCACATCACCATCACTGATAATGTCACCGGATAAAATTTCACCCGGTTCACTTTTTTCGATAACCAACCTTCTGGGTTCATCAACATTCAGCTTAAAAGGGACGCATTTCAAGTTTAAAATGATATTCAATACATCTTCATACACTCCGGGTATTAGCGAAAATTCATGAAGAACACCATCTATTCGTATTGCGGTCATGGCCTCTCCTTCAATCATAGACAACAAAACTCGCCTGATAGCAATTCCGATTGTACTGCCATAACCCCTTTCAAACGGTTCTGCAATAAATTTTCCATAGTTGGATGTTAACTCCTCAACTTTCAATCTTCGAGGTCTTTGATAATTAAAATTCATCACTTCCTCCTTATTTTGAATACAACTCGACAACAAGGTGTTCCTCAACATCCAATGAGACATCATCCCGATTTGGAATGCTATTGACTTTGCCGGACTGTTTTTCAGGCTCTACCAGAAGCCATTCGGGAATCTCAACAAGCCCCTTTACATCTTCTATAATAGCTTTTATATTCTCATTTTTTTTTGATTTTTCTCTGAATTCAATCACATCATTCAATTTCAATTGATAGGATGGAATGGAAACCTTCCTTCCATTAATATTAAGATGTCCATGCCTGATGATCTGTCTGGCATGTGCTCTGGAATAAGCAAAGTTCATTCTGTAGAGAATGTTATCAAACCTCATTTCAAGGGATCGTAATAAATTCTCTCCGGTTATCCCTTTTTTCTGGCTGGCTTTTTTGAAAAAGATTCTGAATTGTTTTTCTCCGATGCCATAAAATCTCTTCACTTTCTGCTTTTCTCTCAGCTGAATCTTGTAATCTGATTTCCGGTAGCGAAACCTCGAACCCCGCTGACCGGGAGGATAACTTCTTTTATCTAAAGAACATTTTTCCGTCAAACATCTTTTCCCTTTGAGGAAAAGTTTCGTTCCCTCGGCTCGACATAACCTGCATAAAGCTCCGTTATATTTTCCCACTCTGTTTCCTCCTCAAACCCGTCTTTTCTTTCTCGGCCTGCAGCCATTGTGTGGTATCGGGGTAATATCCTTAATGGTTTTCACTTTAAAAGATGTGCCCCCGACCGATCTGATAGCACTTTCTCTTCCTGCGCCAGGTCCCTTTACTCTTATATCAAGGGTTTTAATTCCAAAGTTTTGGGCACCCTGCAGGGCTTTTTCTGCTGCTAACTGAGCTGCAAAGGGAGTGGATTTGCGAGACCCTTTAAATCCCGCCACCCCCCCTGATGACCAGGAAAGTACATTCCCGTCTTTATCAGTGATGGACACAATGGTATTATTGAAGGTTGAATAAATATACATGATCCCATGAGAAACACTCTTCTTTTCTTTTTTTGATGTTTTTTTTCTAACCGGTCTCTTAGCCATATATTTCCTCCATCACGGTTAATAATAGTGCCAACTTTATAACCTTTAATATCTTAGTTGAAAAGATTTTAATCATAATCATTTTCTCTTTTTTATCATTGCACCACGCGGCCCTTTTCTTGTTCTGGCATTGGTTTTGGTCCGCTGACCTCTTACCGGAAGACCTCTCTGATGTCTCCGACCACGATAACTATTGATATCCATCAGTCGTTTAATATCCTGGTTAGTATTTTTCCTTAAATCACCTTCTACAATTTCCGAGGATTCAATATGCTTTCTGATTCGACCCAATTCATCGGCTGATAAATCTTTTACCTTTTTATCCAAATCAATTTTGGTTTTTTCCAATATCATCTTTGACCTGGGCCTTCCAATCCCAAAAATAAAAGTCAACCCAATTTCTATTCTTTTTTGATTGGGAATTTCAACTCCAGCTATTCTTGCCAATTTTACCTCCCTTTACCATTTTTTTCATTTATTATTCGATATTCATTATTCATTTTTACTCATCCCTGTCTTTGTTTATGCTTGGGATCCCTGCAAATGACCCGAACCACACCTTTTCTCTTGACAATCTTACATTTATCGCACATCTTTTTTACAGAAGCTCTGACCTTCATCATGACCTCCTATTTAAACCTGTAAATAATTCTACCTCTGGTAATGTCATAGGGTGATATCTCCAATAATATTTTATCTCCGGGAAGAATTCTGATGTTATTTTTTCTCATTTTCCCGGAAGGGTGAGCTAAAATTCGATGATGATTATGTTCCAACTCAACCAGAAACATGGCATTGGGCAATGATTCAAGTATGAGTCCCTTGGCTTCAATGATCTCTTTTTTTTTTGCTGCCATTACAACCTCGTTAAAATTTCAGGACCACTTTCAGTGATGGCAATGGTATGTTCATAATGAGCGGATAAACTCCCATCCACGGTCACTACTGTCCAGTTATCATCCAGGGTTTTTATTTCAAAAGACCCATTGGAAATCATCGGTTCAATCGACAAGGTCATATTTGGCCGTAATTTGGGTCCTTTCTCTCCACTATTGTAATTTAAAATCTGCGGTTCTTCATGCAATTCACGTCCTATTCCATGTCCGGTTAAATCCCTTATGATTTCATACCCCTTTGATCGAACACATTTATCGATTGAATTGGATATATCACTGACACGATTTCCTTTTTTAGCCTGGCTTATCCCCTCAAGTAGAGATTTTTTGCAGGTGTTCATCAAATCGATTGCCGCCTCTGACACATCACCAACCGGGTAGGTATAGGCACCATCTCCATAAAAATCTTTGTATATACAACCAACATCAATGCCAATAATATCACCGTTTTTAAGTTTTCTTTTTTTTGAAGGAATTCCATGAACCACTTCGTTATTAATAGAGGTACATAAGGTCGCAGGATAACCCTTATATCCTTTGAATCCGGGTCTGGCATTCAAGCTGAGAATTTTCTCTTCAGCCCATTGATCCAGTTCATAGGTGCTAACACCTGCTTTTATTTTTGCTTTGATATCTGTAAGGATCACCGCAATAATCCGATTGGCCTCCCGCATCAACCATAGTTCATTATTGGTTTTCAGTATAATCAACTCCATGCCTCTTTTTTTTATTCTATCTCCTTCCTCTTATCCTGCCCTTCCTGGAGAAGCTTTCGTAATTTCTCATGGTCAGCTGAGCTTCGATTTGTTGAACCGTATCCATGGCAACACCGACAACAATTAAAATGGATGTACCTCCAAAGTAAAAACGCACGCCCATTCCTTCATAAAGCATTTTGGGTAAGTTGGCTTCCAGAAAATCACCGATAAACGGTATCGCGCCCACTTTGAACCCGGTCATCAAAAACTCCGGAATGAGAGCCACCAGAGCCAGATAAAGTGCTCCGATAAAGGTCAATTTAGATAACACATTATCAATATATTCTGAAGTATTTTTCCCGGCTCTAATCCCCGGAATAAATCCACCATATTTTTTTAAATTATCCGAAACATCTTGCGGATTAAAAATAATGGATACATAAAAATAGGTAAAGAAAATAATCGCAGTTATATATATCAGGTTGTATAAAGGCATGCCCAATCCCAGATGGTTTTTTATACTCTGAGCAATGGGATGATTGATAAAACCGGCAATGGTTGCGGGAAAAGTAGTCACCGAAGCAGCAAAAATAATCGGAATAACCCCTCCGGTATTCACCTTGAGCGGCAAAAATGTACTCTGGCCCCCCATCATTCGTCTTCCTTGAATTCGTTTGGCGTAAGAGATGGGAATGCGCCGCTGCCCCATCTCAACAAAAACAATAAAACCAATGACTCCAATCATTAATACCAATAAGAATATGATCTTTAGAGGATTCATGTCTCCGGTTTGAAATCCTTCCAGCGTACTGGCAGCACCCGGGACCAAGCCTACGACAATACCGGCAAAAATAATCAGCGAAATTCCATTTCCAATTCCCCTTTCTGAAATTTGCTCGCCCAGCCACATAATAAAAATAGTTCCGGTGGTCAATGTTAATATGGCTAAAAATCTGAATCCCCATCCAGGATTCAATACAACCGGCAATCCTCCTGTTGCACTGCCTCCCATCTTTTCCAGGCCATAAGAGATTCCAAATGATTGGACAAGACAAATTAATACGGTCCCATACCTGGTATACTGAGTAATCTTTTTTCTTCCCAATTCACCTTCTTTTGAAATTTTCTCCAGATAGGGCCATACAACCTGCAATAATTGAAGAATGATGGATGCACTGATATAGGGCATAATACCAAGGGCAAAAATGGTCATCCTTGACATGTTCCTGCCGGAAAACATATCCAAAAACCCTAAAATCGTACCCCGGGCATTGGCAAAAAATTCTGCCAAGGCTTCCATATTGATCCCGGGAATAACAATCTGGGAACCGATCCTATAGACAGCCAGCATCAAAAAGGTAAAAATGATTCTTTTCCTCAATTCTGGAATAATGAATATATTTCTTAAAAATGTAATCACTTTTCTTCTCCTCGGATAACGATTGCCTGACCCCCATTTTTTTCGATTTTATCAACCGCTGTCTTGGAAAACTTGTGGGCATGAATTTCTATCTTCCGGGACAAATCACCATTACCAAGAATCTTAACACCTAAACGTCTATTTCTTACTAATTTCTTCTTAAAAAAATCTTCTAATTTTATTTTAGTCAAGCCGATTTTTTCAAGGGAATCCAAATTGACAATGTTATATTCTTTTCGGTTAAAATTGGTAAACCCACGTTTCGGGACTCTTCTCACCAGCGGCATTTGACCCCCTTCGAATGCTCTCTTCCGGGAATATCCGCTTCTTGATTTTTGACCATTCATGCCTCTCCCAGCAGTCTTACCATACCCGGATCCCGGACCTCTGCCAATTCTTTTCCTTTTTTTAACAGCACCTTTAGCCGGCTTCAGGTTCGACAATGTCATCATGGTTTAACCTCCTTAACCTCTAACATAAAATCCACTTTATTTATCATCCCGAGAATCTCAGGCCTTTTTTCCCTGGTCACACTGGAATTTAGCTTTCTTAATCCAAGTCCGGCAATGATTGCCCTCTGTTTCTTTGTCCGCCCGGCCAGACTCTTCTTCAGGGTAATTTCAATAAGAGGAAAACTTTCTTTCTTTTTTACTGCCATAGTTGTTCCTCATTAATACTTCGTTTTTCTTTTATATACTGCGAATTTTTCAAAGCGTTTAATCCGCAAATCGTTGCCCTGGCAACCGTCAATGTATTTTTACTCTTCAAACTTTTTGTCAAAATGTTATGGATTCCGGCCAGTTCCATGAGCACCCTTACCGAACCTCCGGCAATGACACCGGTACCGGCGGCTGCGGGTCTTAATACAACCCGGGCACCACCAAATTCCCCAATGGTATAATAGGGTATGGTGCCTTTCACTACTGGAACATTTATTAAATTCTTTTTCGCATCAGTTACTGCTTTTTTTATTGCTAACGGAACCTCTCTGGCCTTTCCAGTACCCAGTCCGACTTTTCCTTTCTTATCCCCGACCACGACTGCAGCTGAAAACCGAAGGTTTTTGCCACCCTTTACAACTTTGGTGACCCGTCTTATAGAGATTACCTTTTCCTCAAATAATACTTCCGATTCTTCAAACTTTTCCACTGTTTTACTCCTTAAATTTGTATTCCATTTTCCCTAACACTATCTGCAAATAATTTTACCCGACCTTTAAAATCATAGGTGTTTCGATCAAACACAACGGTTTTGATTTTTAACTTTTTTAACCGTCCAGCCATCACTTTTCCCATGTGTTTTGCAGCTTCTCTATCTTTAAAACTCTTCAACTTTGAATTTACTTCCTTCTCAAGAGTAGAAACATAGGCTAACAATTTGGCACTTGAATCATTATAAACCTGCGCATATAAATATTTATTACTTCTAAAAATAATAAGCCTGGGTTTTGTTGGTGTTCCATAAATCTTTTTCTTTATAGATTTTCGAATCCTCTGTTTTCTCTTGTTTTTTAAAATGTACTTCGGTGTTATCATTTTATACTCCCGCTGTCTTTCTCACTTTTTTCCGTAAATACTGGCCCTCAATCCGGATTCCCTTTAACTTGTAAGGTTCAACAGGTCTAATCCTCTGAATATCGGCGCAAACCTGGCCCAGTAGTTGTTTATCATGTGAAAATATGGTAAAACTCCCGGGATTCGCCTGGGTGGCGGTGACACCCTCCGGTAACTGAAAATCTACTGGATTTGAAAGACCTACCTGAAGATTAATTTTATTGCCTTTCACCGCTGAACGCCACCCTTTTCCAACAACTTCCAGTTTTTTTGAAAAACCTTTGGTTACACCAATTACAGCATTTTTAATTAAACTCCATGTCAATCCCTGAAAGGCACTATCCGAGTCTTTTTCCCGATCCACAAAAATTCTATTGTTCTCAACTTTCACTTTAATACACTCTTTTATTGGGATAGACAGTTCACCTTTGGGTCCTTTTACTTTCAGCAAACCATCCTTTAGTTCAGTGGTTACCGAACTATCAAATTCAACTGGTTTTGCAGCTAACCTCGACATTGTTCCTCCTACCAAACATAAAGTAACACTTCTCCGCCCATCCTGTTCTTCTTACATTCTTTTCCGGTCATTATTCCATTTGATGTGGATATAACGGCCAATCCCAGACCACCCAATACTGTCGGTATATGTTCGACATCGGTATATACCCGAAGCCCGGGTTTCGATATCCTTTTTAATCCTTCAATGACAGGCTCCTTTTTTTTACCATATTTAAGATTTACGATTATGCTCGGAGGAAATTCTTTTTCAACTTTAAAATCAGAAATGTATCCCTCTCTTTTTAATATTTCAGAAATCTCGAGTTTTATTTTCGAATGCGGGATAGTTACTTCTTTTTTTTCCACCATCATTGCATTTCTTATTCTGGTCAACATATCTGCAATTGGATCAGTATGGCTCATGTCAACTCCTCACCAGGATGCCTTGGTTACACCTGGAATTTCTCCTCTTAAAGATAATTCTCTAAAACATAATCGGCATAATTCAAATTTTTTATATACTGCCCTTGGCCTTCCACAGATTCTGCATCTGTTTCTATGCCTGACTTTATATTTTTTTGGCTTGCTCGCTTTAGCGATAGTCGATTTTTTTGCCACTTTTTCCTCCTTTATATCAAAGGCATACCCAGGTGCTTTAATAAAGCTCTGCCTTCTTCATTTGTTTTTGCTGAGGTAACCACTGTTATAGACATTCCCTTTGTTTTTTCGACCTTGCTATAATTGATCTCCGGGAAAACCAGCTGGTGTTTTAAGGCAAAGGTGTAATTGCCTTTGCCATCAAACGATCTGGGTGACAGTCCTCTGAAATCTTTTACCCGGGGAATCACAATATCCACCAGCCTTTCAAAAAATTCATACATTCTTTTTCCCCTCAGGGTGACTGTTGCTGCCACTGGCATCCCATCTCTGATTCTAAATGAAGCGATGGATTTTTTTGCTCTCCTGATTGCCGGCTTCTGACCTGTTATTATGGCCAGCTCTTCCATCACCTTATCCAGTATTTTAATGTTCTGAGATGCTTCCCCGACACCGGAATTAACCACAATTTTTTCCAGCCGGGGGACCATCATTATATTTTTTAGTTTCAAATCTTTTTTCAATGTCAGCTTTATCTCTTTATTAAATTTTTCATATAAATCCATGGTTTTCATCCTATACTCCTAATCAATAACCGTATCACATTTCTTACATACTCTCTGTTTTTGATCTCCTATCAGTTTATAACCGATACGAACTCCCTGTTCACACTCTTTACAATAATACATCACGCTGGCCAGTGGAATCGAGCCTTCTCTTTCAACGATTCCACCCTTAATATTTTTTTGGGGATTGGGTCGAACATACTCTTTC
>DAOWKX010000158.1 GCA_030639705.1 Candidatus Aminicenantota bacterium | reverse complement strand
GTGACAATTGTATTGCCATCATATTCCAGGCTGTTTCGCTTCCAGGTCTTCCCATCGATAACCAGTAAATTGTACCGGCTTTGATTTTTTATCATTTCCTTTTTTAATCCGGCAACCGACACTCCCCTGCTATTAATTTTCCTGGAATAGTTATGAAACGCCTGCCAGGAATCGGGATAAATAAAAAAGAAAGTTGTGGTGTTTCGGTTGCCGGCGGATTCCAAAACTTTTGATTTTTCAGTGGCAATCAAAATTTTACCCCTCTGGTTTTTAATAAATAATGCGGTTCCGGTTTTCATTAGCTCATTTCCTGAAAAAGAAATATAGGGATAATATACCGAAATACGCTGGGAAGACATTTTTATATCTATGATTTTTGCAATTTTTTTTATTTCCTGATTTATTTTACCCGGAGCCCCTTTATTTCTGAGCTTATTAATCTTTTTTCGGGAGGCTTGAATTTCATCATACTCATATCCACCACTTTCGTTCAGCTGTTTGATTCTGGATTTAAGCCGATTAATCTCCTGCTGATTTTTACGGCTTTGGAGGTTGAGCTGATGGAGACGTACTATTTTTTCTTTTAGGTCCAGGGTGAATTCGGTATTCTGACGCTTGATTTGATTGACATAATTTCCCATCTCCTTTTTCTGAAGGGCAGAAAAACCCCATAATAAAGGTAATCCTAAAATAACCATGATGATAAGAATTTTAAATGTGGTCTGAAGATTCTTGAATTCATCACGGGCAATTTCTCCCACCCTCAGCATGGTCCGGGGATGCATAACCGATTTCTTCTGAAAATCATAATCGATTTTCAACCTGGGGCCCATTCCCGAAACCAGTGACAGCCGGGATTGGTTTGGAATTTCCTTGGGAGCGGTAAATGGATTACCGTTCACCCCGAAGGCATAATGACTGGTAACGGGCTCGTAAATCATAGTATTTCCGATGATTCTGATGATTCCGTGTTTTCCACTCACCATTCCCCAATCGGCTCCTATCAACATATCCGCCCAGTCTTCATTACGACCCACCTTGATCTCAAAGCTGGAAAACTCACGCTGAATTCCCTTACTCCACTGGCTGTTTATATCATCTTCGGCAATCATACGTATGGTCGGGCTCTTGGCAACCTGATCAATCACCTGGCTGAAGGTCTGTGAAAATACCTTGCTTTCAGTCATGGGTTTACCCATGAAGGTTGAATTGAATGATTTCATAGATCCGAACCTGAAAATGGCAGAAATAAAGGCTAAAAAATAAAAAATTGTCGAATATAAAAGCCCGGTATAAACATGAAAAGAATATCCCAGCTGGATAACAGTAAACAGTTCGGCTGAGGTAATAGATGAAATGACTGCCAGTAAAATGATTCGGGTATTCAGAAGGCATTTTGTGGTTCTAATAAAGGCCGTAAATAAGATCAACAGGGAAATTCCAATTATAATACATCCGTCCGGTCGTGAAAATCCCGAGCTTAATTGATTCAGGGCATCAAACAAATAGGTTTCATCCCAGGGTTTGGTTAACAGCTCAAAAAACCCTTTGTTGATAATGGGCCAGTTTAGAAAGATTCCAATGCTCCCAAAAATAGCAAAAAACAACGACAACATCTATCCCCCGGCTGAATGAATGACCAGTTGAAATTCTTCCACCTGATCGTCTGAGACCCATCGAATGGTTTTCCCCGGCTGTAAAATAACGGGTGACTCATTGATCTCTACAAAAACAGGTTTGGCGGGTAATGGTTCCAAAATCCATTGACCGCCCATAAAAGGCGTCAAGGTAATATGTTCTTTTGAAATCCCGTTTTGCCTTAACTCATCTTCATTGGCGCCAAAGAGCTCGGCAATCTGGGGCCTTCCTAACCTGAATTTTTCATTGATTTCAACAAACTCCCGTTTTGAGGTGATCCGATCAATTTTTAACCTGGGCTGGCCTTCAAAAAAATGTTGCCTTCGTCTCTCTCCCGGGCCTTTTAATATGGTCTTATTTGATTTTACTACTGTTTTATGGTCTTTATCCTCTAGGAAATCACCCAGTAACTGAAATTTCACGGCTCCCAGATAGAACTCACACCCGCTCTCCAGAATAAAAATTCCTTCGCATTGTTTAAACATGGTTGAACTTGAAGGGACGGGTAATTTTTTTACCAGAATCTCATATCCCTCCTGCAGTTTATTAACAAAAAAACCATAATCCTTCCATCGGGTATATCCGCTGAAGTATGGAGTGAATTGGGTCAGTGATAAAGAGGATTCGGTTTTGCTCTTCTCCGGTGCATTTATCCATTCAATGGCAAGACAGATACTTGAAGGTTTAAGTGTATGGATCGAGGCGTCAGTATTGTCCTCTTTAAGGGGATGTTTGCAAATCTTACAGAATTTGAAATCATCAGAATTTTCCGTACCGCATTTGGAACACAGTATGATATTAGCTCTTGATTCTGTGTCCCCCAACTGTTTGGTAGGAATCACTTTCCTTCCGTTTTCCACCAGTGTTTTCTGATCTTTTTTTCCTAACTCTTGTCCGCATACCGGACATGCGGGTAATCCGTCTTTCACAAAAGAAAAACATTTCGGACACTTTTTTCCCTGAATGGTTTTCTCCGTCATGACTTTATGGCTTCCTTATCCATATAAAAAATGTATTATAACCCAATCAAATATGATTATCAACCGAAATCCACCACCTAGATTTGGATATTTCCCCAAAATCAAGATCAAGCAGGCGTGTCAGCTTCCCTTTGAACGGCTTGCGAATCCCATTTCTCGCCAATATCGAAAATGGGATGAGACGCTCCCAAAAACGAGAAACGTTTTTGGGTAAAGGGAAAAGGGATAGCGACTACAGCCTGCGAAAAATTTGATGGTGAATTAAGGTTGATGTAGGGGTTTGATTATAGTAATATTGACATTTTAAGCCCGTTGTTTTATTAATTCTTTTGGTCAGCTGTAATATAAAGGTTCGGTTAAAGAAAGAAAATACTCTGAAAATGGACGAAAAATGAAAGATGTGATTTTTTCCCTTGTGATTACCACCAAAAATTCCCTGGGGGTTATTGAACGATTGGTTGAAATTCTGTTGAATCAGGATTTCAATTCTCCTTATGAAATGATTTTCATGGACAACAACTCCACAGACGGCACCGTGGACTATCTGGAAAAAGCCGGGTTTCAGTACCAGCAGATTATTAATGTTCCCGAAGGTCAGTTTAGTCACAGCAGAACCCGAATGAAGGCAGCCGAACTGGCAAAAGGGCAGATTATTCTTTTTTTTACTGATGATATTATACCGGTGGGGACAAATTTTTTGTCAAACTTAACCCGGCCTCTGGTTGACAAGAAAGCCTCATCAACCTATGGTGTTTTCCAGATCGATGAAAGAACAGCAGACCCGATTGATGCCTATATCCACAATGACTGGCATAAAACAATCAAAGATATCAGTGGTCCCGTTTCAAGTGAAGAGTGGGACTCAGCTTCTCCGGAGGAAAAACGGCGGCTGTGCAATTTTGATAATTGCGCCTCCTGTATTGATAGAGATGTTTTATTAAAAATTCGCTTTCCGGATGTGCCTTACGGGGAAGACATGTTCTTTGCCAAAAGAATGATTTTAAATAATCATAGAATAGCTATTTCCAGGCAGGCAAAATTTTTTCACTGGCATAAAATGAGTTTCGGCTATTTATTAAAAAGAATGTGTATCGATCAACATTTGAGTAAGGATGAGTTCCAAATTTATTATATCCGTTCCAAGTTCAAGGTAGTAGTGGCCATTCTGAAGAGAGTGGTTCATCGAACACTAATCGCATTGTTTAAATTGAAAATCCCGTTTAAAGACAAGATTTACTGGATTTTTTATAATATAAAGATACTGACCGCTGATTTTATTGGAAAGTATATGGGAACCTTAACCGAGGATGTTGAGTTGAAACGTTTTTCAATTATTGATAAAAAATTATATAAAAAAAAGAAAATGATCATCAAAAGTATTTATGAAAAAAGTATTATCAGATATTAGTACTAAATGTTACCTGCTATTTATGAATAAATAAGTTTTCCAACTGTTCAGGTTAAACAAAACATTTTTCATTTTTTTTATTTTGACTATTGAATTTTTTCAAAAAAAAAGGTATAATTTGGATGCAATTTAAGAGTTTCCTGCTCAAAGCAAATTGAAAACAATGCTATAGTCTTGGTATACTCTTTTTTTTGCACATGCTGGCGTAGCTCAGTTGGTAGAGCAGCTGATTTGTAATCAGCAGGTCGGGGGTTCAAG
>DAOWKX010000209.1 GCA_030639705.1 Candidatus Aminicenantota bacterium | reverse complement strand
TATTGGCGAGAAATGGGATTCGCAAGCCGTTCAAAGGGAAGCCGACACGCCTTCTTGATCTTGATTTTGGGGAAATATCCAAATTTAGGTGGTGGATTTCGGGACCATCCCCAATCATTACTGGTTCAAAGGCAGGGGCCCCCCATTTTGCGGGGGGCCTGTTTTTAAGGTGGGAGATATGTTTTTATATTAAGGGGGGAGAGATGGAAAGGCTATTCAATAAAACCATATTGAATAATAAAAAATGAAAATCAAAAAGTCAACCCTGAAATTTTCCGACCTAAAAGGATATGTTTCAAAACAGTACGTTTGGGTTATATTTCTACATCCTTGATAATAGTAACTATACAATACACTAAATAAATCACCGTATCAAAATAACACATTTTAAGAAAAGTACGATAATGATAATATAGTAGCCTTATTGGGATTTTTTATAAAATCACTGTTTCATATCGAAACATCTTAAAAAAAATTTATTTTTTTAATATCTTCAAAACCCTTATACAGAGCTGAGTTTGAGTTATAAAACAGATTTGGAAAATATATTGCTAAGAATATATATGAATTACCAAAAATATTTGGGGAAGATTAAATGAAAGAGAAGAAAAAAAAGAAGTATCAAAAGCCGGAATTAAAAAAACTGAAAGTTATTGACGAGAAAGTAAGCATTAAAGGAAAACTTTATTCCCTTGAAGAAATACTGGATGAAGAGGAATTCAACCAATATCATATTTCCCAAACGGATTCACATAAAAAAGAAAACCCCACCCATATTTAATGTGCGTGGTCACACTTTTTGATATTTTAGTGCCATCTTAGCTAGTGGTGTTTAATTTTTTTATTTGGGAGGAAAAATATGAATCTTAAAATTGGAGTAGGTATTCATGATGTTACTGGTTCAATTGTTGATGTTGGCTTTATGGGAATGGCCAATGTTTCTCAGATTGGAGAGGGTATTCATTCGAGATTGTTTAGTAGGGCTTTTGTTATTGAAGACATTTCAAGTAGTAAAAGTCTAGCAATAGTTTGTGTAGATATTTTATCATGCTTTCTATCAATGCATCAGGCAGTATTAAAGAAACTCAATAAACATTTCAAGAATACACCTTATGATGGAGTTTATACGGAAAAAAATGTATTGATTTCAGCAACCCATACACACAGTGGCCCTGGAGGTTATTCTTATTATCATGCTTATAATATTTCAATGAATGGATTTAAAGGTTTAAATTTTGATTATATTGTTGAAGGAATTTTTCAATCCATAATAAAGGCCCATGAAAACAGAGTACCTGGGAAAATATTGATGGCAAAAGGTGAAGTTGAAGATTGTGGAGGTAATCGGTCAGTAAAAGCATATGATAATAATCCTAAGGAAGAAAGGGAGTTATATGGATCAAATATTGACAAAGAGATGACACTTCTTAAGTTTGTTAACAATAATGGTGATCCCATTGGATCAATTAATTGGTTTGCTGTTCATACTACGAATATGGGTGAAAAAAATAAACTCATTTCAGGTGATAACAAAGGTTATGCTGAAGAGCTCTTTGAGAGAAATAAAGGTGTGATTTCTGCTTTTGGGAATTCCTGTTGTGGTGATATTTCTCCAAATATGAAATATGGACCACCGGATGGAATTCATGATTTTAAGAGAACCATTGAATTCGGAAAAAAGCAGTATGAATATGCAGCAGAATTGTTCGATAATGCAAACGAAGAACTTGATGGTGGTATTGATTTCAAGCAAACCTATGTGGATATGAGTAATGTTATCATAGATAGTAATAAAAGAACTTGGCCTGTTTCAATGGGGCTGAGTGTCAGTAAGGGCAGTATGGAAGATTCCAAAGGTCCAGGGTTCTGGGGAGAAGGAGTAAGAAGATCCGATATTGGAGATGCAGCAATTCCTGTTGGATTAATTCAAGGAGCTTTTACTCTTCTTTTTGGAATTATTTGGCCCTCTCCTTGGGATAATGGATATGACGAATATGTAGAAGGACAGGGTGAAAAACCTATCCTTTTCCCATGGGGGAAATCTTATTTTGAGATTAAAGGTGAGAAAATCCCTGTTGCTCCTTCTGTAGTTCCACTGCAAATCATAAAACTTGGGAATTTGGCACTAATAGCACATCCGGGAGAAATAACTACAATGGCTGGAAGGAGGTTGAGAAATGATGTCCTTAATATTTTGAAAGCTGCAGGTGTAATACACGCTGTTGTGGTTACGTATGCTGGCGCTTATAGTAGTTATACTACAACCAAAGAGGAATATGATATGCAATATTATGAAGGTGGTATGACTCTTTATGGTCCATGGACATTGGATGCATATCAAAAAGTTAATAAAATATTAGCTCAAGCAATGGTTAATAATGACCCAATTCCTGAAGGTCCCAAACCCCCAGATTTAAGTAAATATTTCAAATCACGAAAAACTGGGATAAGAATTGAAAAAAAACCTGTTGGTGCTGATTTTGGTGATGTGGAAATACATGCTAACAAATCATACTATAAAGGAGAAGAAGTAATTGTAAGTTTTTGGGGTGGACATCCAAATAATAACCTTAGTACAGGAAAATCTCTAATGATAATTGAGAAAAAAAATTTAAAGGGATGGGATGCCATTTATACTGATAAAGATTTTTGTACAATAGTACAACGAAAAAAAAGAGGACGCGATACTGTAATTGATACTAAATGGAGAATTCCTAAAGATCAAACTCCAGGTACCTATCGTGTTAAATACAATGGATATTGGAGAAAATCAAAAAATAATCTAGTTCAAATTGAAAGTATTTCAAATGAATTTAAAATAGTATGAATGTGAAGACAAAATGGGTTTAGGATTGTTAATTTATTAATTTTTTATAAAAAAAGGGGTAGGGTGTGGCAATATGACAATATCTAAAATAAAGTCTCTGTTACCTACCATCATTAAAAATCCAATCCTCCGCCTCCATTTGGTTAAGGAAATGGTTGAAGAAGTCAAGAAAGCAACGACCGTCCCCAATCATTTTTTTTAGTCTTGACTTTTTGGCGGGATTATTTTATAAAATAGGACTGTTAGAATGTTAGCCCGCATTTCTCACCGGGAATTGTCACGAAATGGCAAAGATGCCTATGGATACAAGGCATGCGATTGAGGCTTTTGAAGGCGTATTTGAAAATACGTTGAGAAAGCCGATTGAGTATAACGCAGTAAACAGGCGTATAGTTGACATTGCAGTAGATTGCTGGTGAGAAATGGGGGTAAGGGTTTTTTGTTTAAATTTAGAGAGGAGATGCAAATGGCTGAATTAAAAGAGGTTATTCTGGAATACATCAAAGAGGAATACCTGGATGAAGATGAAGATGTGGAAATCAGTTATGATACACCGTTAATATCGGGGGGTTTCGTGGACTCATTTTCAATGGTATCTCTGAAACGGTTTTTAGAAACCCAGTATAAAATTCAGATACCGGATGCCAGAGCCTCAGCCGAGACGTTTGATACGGTCACTAATATTGTCGGTTTATTGAAAGAGTTCGGAGTCCGGGAGAGTTAACAGATGGCCTACCGGGATCAGGAGCGACAGCTCTTTAAAACCGAACTGGATTTGATACAGCAGGCAGGCATTTTTAAAGAGGAGCGTATCATTCACACCCCTCAGGATTCGGAAATAGGGGTGGTTTTTCCGGCCGGGTCAAGCCGGAAGCCGGTGATTAATATGTGTTCCAACAATTACCTGGGATTATCCTCGCATCCGGAAGTGGTGGAAGCGGCTCATATCGGTCTGGACCAGCGGGGTTACGGCATGTCATCGGTGCGCTTTATCTGCGGCACCCAGGATATTCACAAACAGCTGGAAAACAAGTTGACGGAATTTTTAGGTACCGAAGATACCATTTTGTTTCCCTCCTGTATGGATGCCAATGCCGGCGTTTTTGAAGCATTACTGAATGAAGAGGATGTGATGATTGCCGACCGGCTGGTGCACGCATCGATCGTGGATGGCATGCGCCTGGCAAAGGCCCAGACTGATACCTTCAAACACTCGGATATGAAACATCTTGAGAAAAAATTGCAGCTGCATCAGGACAAACGGCTAAAAGTCATTATCACCGATGGTGCGTTTTCCATGGACGGTGACCTGGCCAAGCTGGATCAAATTGTTGAACTGGCGGAAAAGCACCATGCCCTGGTTTGTGTGGATGATTCCCATGCCACCGGATTTATCGGGAAAACCAGACGGGGAACCCATGAACATTTCAATGTGATGGGCAAGATTGATATCATTACCACCACCCTGGGAAAAGCCTTAGGCGGCGCATCCGGAGGCTGTGTGTCGGGACGGCGGGAAATTGTTGAAATGTGCCGCCAGAAAGCCAGGCCCTATCTGTTCTCCAATACCATAGCCCCGGTGATTGTATATGCGGCCAACCAGGTAATGGATATTATTTCCAGCACTACTGAAAAAAGGGATAAACTGGGAAAAAACACCTCTTTTTGGAGGCGGGGATTGTCAAAAGCAGGATTTATCATAAAGGAAGGAGAGACCCCTATTGTACCGGTGATGCTCTTTAATGCCAGACTGTCACAGGATTTTGCCATAGATCTATATGATGAGGGAATTTATGCCATTGGATTCTTTTTTCCGGTGGTGCCCAGGGGCCAGGCCAGGATCAGGACCCAGATTTCCGCCTCACACCAGATGTCTCACCTGGAAAAGGCCCTGGATGCCTTTATCAAGGTCGGGAAAAAATATGATATTCTCAATAAAACAAAACAGGATGTCATCGATATCTATGGGGATTGATTTAAAAAGAGTAATAATCAAACCATCATTTTTCTATTAAATATTGTTTTAACAGGGTGACCATTTTTTCATCTTTTAAAATTTGTGCTATTTGAAGGGGAGTGGAACCTTTTGGATATTGGTTGGCTTGGTTCGTAAGCGGTTGCCATATGGGGGCGTTGATTACCGCGCCTCTGTTGATTAAATATTCGGTGATTTTGTATTGGGATGCCTCCACTGCCGCATGTAAAGGTGTCCAGCCATATTGATCTGTGCTGTTAATCGGTATTTTCTTATCCAGACAGTGTTCCGCCAGTTCCTTGAGGCCACCTTGAGCGGCAGAGTGAAGGATGGTACGACCGGTATTGTCTTTATCCATGATAGAGGCCTGACTATCGAGCAGAAGTCCGGTTATTGTTGACAGCCCCAGACCTGCTGCTAACTGTAAAGGAGACCGACCATGCTGATCTCTTATGGTGACATCCACGCCGTTATTGAGCAGAACCTGGATAAACATCAATTGTTTCCAATTGATGGCAATATGCAGGGGTGTTCTGCCTTTTTGGTCCTGATCATTTTTTTTAGCCTGATTTTCAAGCAGAAGCGATGCCACTTCGGTGTTCCCGTTTATGGCCGAGGTATGAAGCGGAGTCAATCCGAAATTGTCTTTGTTATTTATGTCGGCTTTATGCTCCAATAAAAACCTGAGAATTCCAATCTTACCTGCTTTGGCAGCCAGATGCATTGGTGTCCATCCACACCAGTGATCCTTTACATTGATATCGATACCGGCAGCCAGACATCTTTTAACCAGATGAGCAAGTCCGACGTATGAGGCAGCATGTATAATGGAATTCCCGTTTTTACTGACTGCCCTGATATTGGCATTATGGTTTAATAAAAGGACAACCAGGGGATCATTTCCGTTTTTTGCAGCCCAGTACAGGGGAGTGATCCCGTCATTATCTTGATAATTGACACCCGCCCCTCTTTTCAACAATGATTCGACTTTTTCGTTTTTTCCCGCTTTTACAGCTAAAAACAACTGATAATCCAATTGATCATCCGGAGTTATATTGGCTTCAATAACGACAGAGAATATTATTAATGTCAGGGAAATAGTTAAGATTATATTCACTTGCTTAGCTATGGTATTTTGGTTTTGATTTATAGATTTTTTCATATTTTTCCATGAAGTCGCTCTTACCGCAGAGTAAAAGGCTGGAGAACGGCATTATTTTTTTCACCTTTTCCGCTATGGCCTGGGCCAAGCATTTTATATCCCACTGGGCATGTTCATCATCTCTCAAGCGGACAAAATGGTAGAGCTCTCTTAAATTCATTTTCATAATCACCATTCTGTGGTGGGAGTTGGTCAGGATATAATCGGATGGCTTACCGTATTGTTTTTTCAGTTTTTGGTAAACCTGATTTGTTTGTTCGATGATATCCAGAAATTTACTGTCCAGACCATTCTGGCGAATACTATCAGGAATTGTGTTTCCCAGTTCTATCTGATAATCGCCGGTAATCAAAGTGGCCATTCTATGTCTCTTTAACTGGGCAAAATTGGAGGCACTGATGACAGCCTGAAAGGTAACGGAGGGAAGCTCAAAATCACGGGAAGGGGTATCAAAAAATTCCATCTTGTCAAACAGATCTTTAAAAATTTCCTTTTTCCTCCCCGGGCTCATTTTTTTTATGCGTTTAAAAGCTCCTGAATAGTCGATGGAGTGGTAGATACTCAAAAAAGAGGCTAAAATAATATCATCACCATCCCGGGTATATTGAATGATTTTCGGTTTGAAATAAGCTTTTTTTTGGTATGGAACCGCCCCGAAATGATCTCTCAAGGTCTGTTTATATGCACAATCAAAATCCGATGGGTCCGGAAACAATATGATGGAAGGGGCAACCGCTTTGATCAGGGAGAATATTTGTTTTCCGATTTCCCGTACTTCTTGATTCTCACTGAGGGTCAGGCGCCGCAAAAGATGTTCGACATTACGCGCGTTGATGGTCATACCCAACTGTCCCTCGGTTGCTAATGACAGGATGTATCTGGCATCTTCTTTTGCCCATCCCTCTAACAGTCGTTTTTGCTTTTTTAGATCCGGGTGTTTTTGGAAAAGGTAATCTTTTAAAATAGAAAAAGTTTTGCCATAGAATTGATTTTGAATGCCTATAAGGTGTTTGAAATCACGGATCGACTCCGGGTCGGTTATTTCTTTTGGAATAAAAAAATCGCCCTTCAGGGTCACGTACCGCTGCGATTTTTCTGTATATGAAGCCAGCCGGCAGCTTTCGATTTCTTCTAATGCCAGCCTTGAAATCCCGATGATATCAAGATTGAAAACCGCATGTTCAGCAATCGAATGATGTCCCATTTCAAAGATGATGGTCTGGTTTGATTTTCTGGCTTTGG
>DAOWKX010000122.1 GCA_030639705.1 Candidatus Aminicenantota bacterium | reverse complement strand
GTTGATCTTGAAGATAGAATTCCCTGGTTTAAGGCATGGGACAATCCCCCGTGTTTGACATATAAATAACGGATTTTATCGGATTTAAAGGATCGAATTATTTTTTCACAATCCCGGGTACCACCATCATTAACAACTATCAATTCAAACTGTTGATAACTCTGGTCCAGCACACTCTGGATAGCGATTTTGAGTGAATGGGTCCGGTTATAGGTAGGCATAATGATACTGATCGTGGTTTCGGGACCATTCCGGGCAAAACAATTTTTTACCCGAGCTATTTCGGATTCCTGTCTCTTCTGATACAGGTTAACACATTGATTATACCGTGATTCTATCCTGTCAGTTGGATCAGTCAATAATAGAGCTTCGGCACAGCACATTGCCGGATAAATTTTCTTTTGATCTTCAAAATACTCAAATAAATATTGCCAGGTATCATGTCCTGCCTTTCGTAATCCCACCCTGGCCTGTTCAGCCATTAATCTCAGATCATTCCTGGTTTTGAATAAAGGCCGGGCCTCAGATATAAATCGGTTGAAATTATCTTCAGTCGGTTCGATTTCAAGCATCGAAATTCGCTTGTTTAACAGCTCATTCCTGATTTTCATTTAAATGGACGAGATGACCTACTATGATTTCAACCCGGGTTTTAGCCGCCGGAGCAGCCCTTTTAACCGAAGGGCCCTCCCCCTGATAATTCTATTCCAGTAACGATTCAAGCGGGTTAACCCTTTTACTTTCTCCTGGATGAATCGATAATAAGTTTCATGAACCTGGCCCAGGTCTCCTAAAAAAATTTTCAAAAGATCCATATCCGGCGGTTGAGAAGCGGTATTTCGCTTAGATAAAATCTCTGGTATCCGGCCGGGTTTTATCGGGTTTAACAATCCATATTTCCCGGGCCCCCACTCGGACTGGTTCACCGTAGGATAGGTATATTCTATGTTGATCACCGGAATCCTCATGGACAGGGCCTCAAATTGTATACTCGACCAGCTGGCAATAATGGCTTCATATTGCAGCATGTCGGTAATGGAAATATTGACGACCCGGACTCCCTGCGGAGGTGCCCACATCTTTTTCCCCGGGCTGGATATGAAATCAGGCCAATTGGGATGGACCTTGAAATCAAAAGGAATATTCTCCCTCTCCAGTGCCTCAATAATCGAATCCGAGACCCGATTATCCCCGATGGCCTCGGGGGAAGGATCATTCCAGCCCTCTGCCGAAACCGGTTCATGGATGACCAGTACCCTGCCGTTGGTCCTGTTTTTATCCCATTTAAAATGCCGATATAAATAATCATGTCTCAGAGAACCCAGAGATAGGATGTTTCTCTTACCGGCATCCACGCCAAATACTTCCCGATATCTCCGGGTAAAATAGGGTCCCCACATTGAATAATAATCCATATACAGCTGAGGCACCTTTAATTTATAATACTGATATAGTTCCGGAATACTTTTGTTGTAGCCATGAGAATTCCCGATAACCAGTATGGAGGGATTCATTTTTATCGCCTGTTTAACAATACTCAGCAACGGTTCTGGCAGGGCCTGATGCCACACCAGCAGTGCATCATAATTTTTAAAGTCAATATCTCCGATTTCAACACCGCCATCGGAAACCAGTCGATCGGATTCCTTCCGGGGCCTGAAAAATAATCCGGTACACCAGTCATTGTTAGCAGAGGCATCGATGTCAATTTTAGAATTCCCCAGCGTGCCGATGGAAATAACCCGTGGATTAAATTTCATCTGGTTTTATTTTTTTTTTGAATCTTTTAGAGAAAAAAATCTCGGCAATCTCTAAATCCTCTCTGGTTTTTATCATATGCCCGGATAACCGCTCCAGCGGGAAAAATCCGATCCGGCCCCAGTAGGTGGCACATTGTCCTGATTCATGGGCCTGAATATAATTCTGAGACCGCCATCCGGTAATTCCCCAGGTGATTCTATGTACCGGCATCAACTGCTGGGAATTGGATTTTTTCCAGAAGGAAAAATTGACCGGTTTTCCATCATAAATGCATTCGATCTGTTCATTCACCACGCTTAATAACACATCAAACTGACCATCCTTCAACATTCTGACAAAATCAACGATTGATTTAGACGGCAGTAAGGGGGCAATGGTATGGATCTGAACAATATAATCGCAGCTATGGCATTTTAAAAATTCGTATACATACTCTTCACTGGTAGCGGTGTCGCCTGCCAGTTTTTCCGGTCGCTGGTGGAAGTTCACCCGCTCTCTGCGGGCAATGGACTTAAATTGAGGATGATCGGCATTCACCCATATCTCATCAAACACATTGGCATCCCTGGTTTTTCTGATGGCCCGGGTGATTAAAGATATCCCTCTCAGCTTCTGTAAATTTTTTTGTTTTAATCGCTGACTGCCCAGGCGGGCCGGAATCATGGCAATGATTTTCATGGTAAAATCTCCTCAACCTGGATAACTCCGTTGGTGGCCGCCAGGATCACCCTGTTTTTTTGTTCGGTAGGCTGTAGACTGACTTCCCCGCCGGCTGCTTTGACAATGGTCATTCCGGCTGCCACATCCCATATATGAATCCCATCTTCGACATAGGCATCCATCCGCCCACAGCCCACCCAGGCCAGGGATAAGGCAGCAGAACCAATGAGGCGGACCTTCTGCCAGTTCTGAAAAAGCCTCAGGGTTTTCATCATGCTCCCGGTTTCAAAATTTCCTCTGGCCAAAAATCCGGTGGCCACAATACCCCGATCCATCTGTTTTACCGAACTTACCCGGATGGGCCGGTCATTTAACCAGGCACCTGTTTGATCCGTGATTTCGTTTTTCTCCACAACCGCTAAAAAGACTTCATCACGATTCAGGTCAACCACAATACCCATTATTGGTTGCTGCTTCCACCACAGAGCCACGGAAATGCAGGACACCGGAATCGAACGATAGTAGTTGACCGTCCCATCCAGGGGATCAACAATCCAGTAATAACCTTTGACAGTTAAAAAATCCGGCTGATCTTCATCTTCCTCGGACAATACCGGGTAACCGGAAATGGATTGAATCAGCACTTTGATCTTTTTGTGCAGTAATTTATCAGTAGACAGGGAAATATCCTTTTTCTTGTGTTTCAGAATGGTCATCGACTGACCTTCGATATCATTTTTTATTTTCTTTAAACCGAATATCAGTTCATTGATATCTTTTTTTATCACTGGTTTCATCTCACACTTGAATGGTTTTCAACCCGCTCTTGTGGCTAACAGGATGCATAAACATTTTCCCGTTGCTTTTTTTCAATTAATATGGCTGACTGGTTTTGAATTTCCTTTTTTTGCTGTTTTATAAAGCCAATGATTTTAATCAGTCTCGAGTCTCTCATAAGATTCATTATCGATCGAACCACTCCAATATATACCATAATTTAAGATTTAAAAATTTTTCTGGTTTTGAAATAAAGATAAGACTCTATTTTTTTAATTAAATTAAACAACCTGTGCTTTACGATTAGATAACACCAGCGAATCCTCGAAAGTAAAGGAATGTTCAACACATTCGGTTCATTTGATACGGATATTAATTCCTGCATCAGCATATCAACACGTTCTGCATAAAATTCAATGGTTGCTACTTTCTCAATACCTCTGTAAAGAGAAAAAGGGGGCGAATATTTCCCTGAAATCACACTCTCAATTTTTCGATGCAAGGCTGTGATATCACCCGCAGAAACATAAATTAATCCATCCCCGCTGACTTCTCTTAAAACCGGTAAATCATATACAATACAGGGTACATCACAAAATTGAGACTCAACAGGAGGGTAACCGAAACCTTCAAAATGAGAAAGGAAAAGCATTAATATTGATTTTTTTATCTCTTCAAACTTCTTTCTGTCGCTTAAACGGTAGAGAAAGCGTACTGAAACACCGAATTTTTCAGCTTTATTTAGGATTAATTTTGCCATATCAGAATCAATCTCTCCTGCGCCAATGATAATTGACAGCGTGAAACCTTTCATCTCCGGGCCGATTGCATCTATGATATCATAACCACCTTTATGCCTGTGACCTTTGATAAAACGAGAAATACAGATAATCTGCTTTTTTTTTTTTGTTACCTGACTGTTTTTTGCAATTATTGAATTAATTGAAGGATAGCAATAGCGATGCATAGTAGTTTTTTTACATTTAAAATAGGCTTTAGCATAGTCCTTACTCACTTTTGTAAAAGATATGATCATATCCGAAACTACTCCAACTTCCTTCCACCAAAACCAGAGTGAGGGGTCCCGCGGTTCGGGTGATAGTTCATTAAACCAGTTTGGTGTCTCAAAATTCAGAAGAACCAATCTGGAATTATTCTTCCGGGCAAAAAATACCGTACTCAAAAAAAAATCAGGCCTTTTTTCTAAGTTCGGTATCAAAACGACTACATCAAAATTTTCGTTTGGTAGGTCTGATTTAAAATCTGCGGTAATGCAAACCTTAATATCCTTATGATTCGGATATGATGAAAAGTCATCATAGAAGATGGGTAAGTTGTTGGTCACAACATATACTGAATGACCGCCAAAAACCAGAGCTTCTGCCATCATCCAGGAATGATATCGACCACCGGAGTATTCTGTTTTGCTATTGGTGACAAAAATGGCTATCTTCATCTGGCTTACAACATCACTTCTTGTTTGATCCCCAGTACCCCAGAATATTCATATATTCACTGTAATGTTTTTTAAAAGAATCATTCACTTCAGAATAAAAAAACCATTTGGTAAGAAAGTCAGCTGAAAAGGCTTTACTTGGAACCTCTGCTCGGATCATTCTCCTGAGGTTTAATATTAAATATGAAATTCTATTCATTTTCTAAATTGGGTTTATCACCCATTTCAATAATGCCGGTGGTAAAAAAGTTTCCAATGACATCAAAGTTAGCATAATCAAAGGCACTGAACAGGAATATTTTTTGAGTTTCATCAAATGCCGCACAGCTGAATATATATTTATCGGTGGTTAGATTTAATTTTCCAAGCTGTATGGTGATTTGATGACTGCCTTTTTTAAAACCATATTCATCGCCTGACATATTGGAGATATAAGCAGCTGCCAGGAGCTGAGAACTGGTTTTGAAATTACAGTGCAGACTTCCGATCTCAATATTTTTTTTTGCCGAATAATCTATTTGAACCTTTACCTTCTGACCGGATTTAATTGAGGAAGGAATGAGATTAACAGAATGAATGGATAGATTTTTATCAAATACTTTTAAACCTCCTTGCGGCGGTGTTTTTGAATTCATTTTTTCCCGATGATATAAATGATGGTATTTCTGAATCCCCTCTTTCACCTCACCGTAATGAACAGTATCACCTTTATGTAAAAGGAGTAGCCGGTTACAAATTCTTGAAATCTGGTTCATGTCATGGGCCACATAAACCACAGCTGCATTTTTGATGATCTCTCCGATTCTCTGATAACATTTGGTTCGAAACCTTATATCTCCCACAGCCAGTATCTCATCCAGGAGCAATATGTCCGGATTCATGGCCGTGGCAATGGCAAAGCCGATTCTAACCTTCATCCCGGAACTATAGCTCTGAACCGGCATATCAATAAATTCCCTCAACTCGGAAAACTCAATAATTTCCTCCAGCCTGTTCTCAATATCCCGCTTCTTTATACCCAGCACAGCAGCATTGATATAAATATTCTCTCTTCCGGAAAGAATGGGATTAAAACCCGCACCCAGTTCAATCAATGCCCCTATCCGTCCCCGGATGCAAATCCGGCCCTGATCCGGTTTGATCAAACCGTTTAACAACTTCAGCAGGGTACTCTTTCCGGCCCCATTGGGTCCGATAAGCCCCAGACATTCCCCCCGTTTCAATTCAAAAGATACATCCTTCAATGCCCAGAACTCCTCGGGTCGTAATCGAACATCACCATTCGCGCGGTTAAAAATTTCTCTGCCGATGTCTTTCAACCCGTACCAGAGGGATTTTTTCAGATTCCGGCAGAATTTTTTCGAAATATTCTCCACTCTGACCAATACTTCATTATCCATAACAACAATACCTTATAATAAAAATTAAGCTCCTATACGTGCGATTAAATGGGGCATGGCCAGCCGGTACAGCACCCAGCCCAGTACCAGGAGTATAAGGGTCAGCGAACTAATCAACACAAACAAACCCGGCCGGGTAATCACGCCGGTGGTCAGCATCTCCCGGCAGGTATTTAAAACCGGAGTAACCGGATTCACATAATTCAGGATAGCACCTGCTCCGCTTTCCGGGACCGGATATATCACCGGGGTTAAAAAAAACCAGATCTGTAATATGATGGGGAGACCCTTTTCAATATCACGATACAACAGGGCCAGGGGGGTCAGCAGTAGACCGAACATCAGCCCCAACAACATCAATGAAAGCACTCCCAGAGGAGCCAAAAAAATCATGGTTGAAATCGGCACTTTAAACCAGATCAGTATCAATATGATCAATAGCACCCGAACAATAAAATTAAATATAACCTCCCCGAGAGCAGCGATAATCAATGATTCCCGGGGGAAATTAATTTTGGTTAGCATCGGTTTTGAACCCGATATTATCTTGATGGGGCTGTTCACCCCTTCAAAAAAAACATACCATAAAATGGTTCCCAGCATCACGTATACCGGATAAGGAATACCGGTATCATCAATGTTCAGCAACTTCTTCCCGGTTAAAAATACAAAAATGAGAGTGGTAAACACCGGCGGAATAAAAGCCCATAAATAACCCAGGAAAGTCTGCCGGTACCGGGCACTGATATCCCGTACAAAAAAGCGCCATGCCAATCCTCTTGAAGCCTTTAAATCATTCCACATATTATTGATCAGTCGTCCCGGATGTTTCAGCTGAGACTCCGGGGTATAGATGGCCTCGGATAATGGTTGTTGATCAGTCATCTTTACGGTTCGAAAAATAATGGACCAGATCCTCTATGGCATGCATTCCCATTGATATGATGGCTTCCCGGGCATTTCCACCGATATGGGGAGTGCAAATGAGGTTGGGTAATTCTAAAAACGCCTCATCCAGTGGCGGCTCTATCCGGTAGACATCCACGGCCGCCCCGGCAATGACGTCATTTTTCAAAGCCCATTTAAGATCATCCTGGTTTACGATATCCCCCCGGGCCGTATTAATCAAAAAGGCACTTTTTTTCATCATTTTGAATATATCCCTATGAACCATTTGACTGGTCAAAGGGGTTAATGGCGTATGCAGAGTAATGATATCACATTCCTTATAAATTTGGTCTTTTGAGGTTTCAATCAATCCGTTCTGTTGATAATAGGATTCCTGGTCGATTATATCATTGATAAAAATGTCACATTCAAAGGGTTTCAGCAATTCAACAACTTCTTTTCCCACCTGTCCTACACCAATGATGCCTATTTTTTTGCCGGTCAGTTGATGGCCTCCATTCTTATCCCATTCCAGTGATTTCAATTTAAACGAAGTCCGGTATAAATTCCGTATCAAAAAAATCATGAAGCCCAGGGTTTGTTCGGCAACCGATCTACGGTTAACCCCTTCGGAAAAAACTAATTCTACCTTATGACGCCGGCAGGCTTCAATATCGATATTATCCAGGCCCACCCCGAACTTTGAGATTACTTCAAGCCGGGGACAAGCTTCCAGGATATGGTTGTCTACTCTATCCCGTCCGATAATAGCGCCATTCTTGTTTTTTAAAAAATGGATCAGCTCTTCACCGTCCAGTAGATAATGGGTTTTATTCAATGAAATTTTTTTAAAGGGATATTCATTTATTTTATTTACCAGAATGGAATCTCTGGAAAAGGTGGTTGAGGTGACACAGACACTCCATTTATTCTTCATTGTAAAAATGTGATTCCTGATAAATATGTTCTATCAGCCTCATCATATTCAGGGCGTCCTGGCTTCTTCCATGCTGGACCGGTTGATTATTTATTATGGCATTGACAAATTCCTGTAATTCCAGTTTCCAGGAATCATCGGTATCAAAAAAAATGCGCTCCTCTCTGGGCTTTCCCAGAGCAAAGGTGGAATCCTCAAACTGTTTCCTGGCAATGACCAGTATCTCATCTCCATAACTCCTGGTGGAAGAAAGGATACCTTCCAGGTTGATATAACCATCTTCAAATCCCATATCCAGGCTGAATTTGTGTCTCCACTGAGTGGCCGATGAGTGAAGCATGCCGGCGATTCCTTCACGGGTTTTCAGGATGGCAAAGGCATTGTCTTCCACCGCAACATTCCAGTACAGCGCCTGAACCAGACTCTTGACTTCAACAAAGTCCCCGGAAAAATAGGACATGAGGTCAAGCATATGAATACCCTGATCCATTAGAATCCCACCACCTGAAATTGTTCTCTTGTTTCTCCAATTTTCTTCATACTGGTTGCCACCGGCTTTACCGTAGATTCCCCGCAGCCATAATAATTTTCCAAACATCCCAGAGTCAACGATTTTTTTTGCTTCCATCACCGAGTAGTGATACCGGTGGTTGAATCCATATTTTAAAATCTTACCACTTTCTGCCTCAACTTCAATGACCTGTTCCAGTTCTTTTGAAGTTCTGGCCGGCGGTTTCTCACAAAACACATGCTTGTCTTTCTCCAGGGCTTTTCTGGTATATTCCGCATTGACATGATTATAAGCACAGATGAATACAGCATCTATGGGAAGGTTTAAAAGCTCATCCAGGCTATGACATTTTCTGGCTCCGGAGTTCTCCATCGCTTTTTTATTGATATCAAACACAGCAGTTAGCTCGGTATTAGGATTTTTTTTTATTTCGCTGGCCCTGATTTTTCCCACTTTTCCCATCCCGATGATACCGGTTCGAATCATGCCAGTTCCTCTTTGGTAGATAACAAATAAGAATGTAAAAGATGGTCCAATATGGTATGAATATCTTCCACCAGTCCGTATTCTCCTTTGGGTGTTTCAATATGAAAAGAGATATCGGATAATTTCTTTAATTTCCCTCCGTCAAAACCAGTACACCCGATGACAGTGGCCCCGGTTTCTCTGGCATATTTTACCGCTTTGATGATATTGGGGGAATTTCCGCTGCAGGAAATGGCAATGATGACATCATCTTTTTTCACCAGGCCCTTTAATTGCATATAAAAAATATTTTCATATCCGATATCATTGGCAATGGCAGTTCCTACCGGGGTATTATCAGCGAGACTCATGATATCAAAATTGATCACATCCCGTCTTCGCAATCCTGTCCCCAGATCATTCACCATATGAGAGGCAATTGCCGAGCTACCACCGTTACCGATCACATAGATCCTGGATTTCCTTTCAACGGTTTTTTTGATTGCTTCCAGTATGTCTGAAATTCCATCCAGATCGATCTGATCGATCAGTTTTTTTAGTTTCTGTATGTATACTTTTGAAAAGGTTTTAATATTCATGGTCAATCCTCGCCTATTAAATCAATTATTCTGATTTTTTTGCTAATAACACCAGGTAGGAACTCAACAAATTTTTTTGAAGAAAAAATTGAAAGTCTTCAATGATTTCTTCTCCTCTGTGCTTTTTTAAATATTTTAAAAAAGGGGGTAAATTTTTATTGTCTGATTCAAGTAGTAATCGGACATCCAGTATACCCGGTGTACTCAGATCAACGGTCTCAAACTGTCCTTTTATTAAAAATAAAATGCCTTCTGTTGAAAAAAGATTTAAATGCTCTGTGGGGATGAGTTTACTGTTTTCCCATAACAGTAGAATATCAATACCACTACCGAGACGTGAAGTCATATAAAGGTAACCACCTGGTTTCAGGCAGGAATAGATCTGTTTCAAATACTGCTTGGGCTGTATCAGGCTCTCAATTAAATTATCAAGCATGATAAAATCATATTTTGTCCTTTCTTTAAAATTTACTTCACTGAATAAAAAACGGGGGAAGATTTTCTGCAACTCCTTCATGAAATCAGTATATTTCAGGCCTGAAAAACCAATGCCAATGGAATCATTTTTATCAAACAGGCGGTTCAGATTGATCTCCAGATTGAATGTCTTCTTCTGGTACAGTATCTTGAGTTTCTCTTTTATTTTCTTATCTCTATATAATTTAAAAATTCTGGATCTATAATCCCTGTATTTTTGATCAGTAATTGGATTTTTTAGGTATAAACTGGAACATCGTTTACATTGAACATAATGAAATCCCTGAATTTCAAAGGCATAGGAATATTCAGGATACTGGCAGGCCAGGCAGGCCTCTCTTTCGGTCTTCTCTGACTCAATGAAATCCAGAGCAACTTTCTTTATCTTTTCTTTCAGCTCCAGATTATAGATCCGGGCCTCATCAAAACTTAATTCCTCGGTGATTTTCATCTATAGTGCCTCGGCTTTTACCCTCACTGTAAAATCTCGCCCAAAAAGGATAAGCTACCGCCGTTGGGCTCTGGCAATTGTATAGAGATATATATAATCAAAAAAAATTCCATAATAAATATAACATAACCGTTCATTTTTTTAAATAAGCGAATATCTCAAGGGCCTGGCCATTTACGACTATTTTGTTTTTTTTAAGGATCCCTTTTTTTCCTTTTTACTTTTCACAATAACCACTACTTTCTCATTTTTTTTCATTAACCACAATTTTTCTCTGGCTCTTTTCTCAAGTGCCAGCGGATTATTAATCAGCTCCTGGATCTCTTTTTCCAATCGTTTTTTTTCTTTTTCAAGTTCCTGAATTTCCAATTCCAGATCACTGATTTTATTCTGGGTGGTAATGATCTCAACAATCCCGCCATCTCCGAAAAAGAAAGTCAGAATGACAATCAATATGAGCAGGGCAATAAGCATTAAAAAGCCCTTCGAGGTCAACAGTTTTATTTTTTTTGCCTTATCCAAGCAATTTTCTCCCACAATCCAACAATTTTTTTGTTTTTTTTAGCATCCCGGATTCCGCATATAACCGGATCAAATCATTGGTACCGGATTCTCTGATTAAAAGCCAGGAATCTTCAAACACAAATTTGATCCCATCATCATATTTAATCTTGATTAACCGGAACTCATTAAAATGAAAATCTTTTTTTGATTGCAGCTGAAGAAATTTATTCTTTCTCCGGGGAGTTTTTTTTATTGAAATTTCTCGACTGAATAATTTTGAAAACTTCAAGGAAAAATCATCTATTATATTATCCATATCCAGTTTATAATTGGCCAGCATCTCGGTAACCAGGAGATTGAACAGTATTCCGTCTTTAATGGTAATCAATCGGTTTAATGACGCACCATTTGTGCTTTCAACTCCTATAAAGGCCTTTTTTTTCATAAGCATATCCGCAACATATTTGAATCCCACAGGTGTGGTATATACTTTTCTCAAATAATAATCCGCAACCCGTTGAATATTATTGGTGGTGGAAATAGATTTAACAATACCACCCTGCATTTTTCGTACGGCAATCAGGTATTCGATCAGTGGGGGGGTGATCATATTGGCATTTATATATTTACCTTTTGCATTTACGATTCCAAAACGGTCACCGTCAATATCAGTGGCCAACCCGATATTTGCTTTTTTTTCACATACCAATCGGGATAAATCCTTAAGATTCTCACTGCTGCAGGATGGAATGACAGCCCCGAACGAAGAATAGGGAAAATTGTGAATACTGTCTATTTCAATGTCATTTTTATCTAATACATAATCGAGATATTCTCTGGAAGAACCGTATAGATTATCGACTGCGATCACCATCCTGGAACCCCTGATCAAATCAAAATCAATAATATCTTCAATATACTTAATGTATGGACTCCTGACATCAATACTCTCAATCAATTTATTATTTGCATACTGGGGTTTAAAATGAAAATCTTTGTCCAGCTTATCAATCTCTTTTTCAACCAAATTTGTTTCTTCTGGTAAGGCCGGAGCCCCCAATTTATTTAATATTTTTATTCCGTTATAAATCGGCTTATTGAAACTGGCAGTGAAATTGATGGCACCGCAACAATTTTTTTTTACTGTGGCCAGTGAAATAGCCGGCAGAGGTGCATCCCGGGCCGGGATAAAGGTCTGTACTCCGAAAAGCGAAAATATTTTTGCCGTCTCCAGTGCAAACTGTTTGGATAAAAAGCGGGTATCATAATTAACAATGACCTTTAACTCTTTCCCAGGATTGGACTTTTTTAAATAGTTAAAATAGGCATGGGTAAACAATCTCACATTTCTGAATGAAAATTCCCTGCCCATTCTGGCCCGCCAGCCATCAGTGCCGAATTTTATCACTCCCATGTTCAATAAATAGCATAAAAACAGTAATTTATCAATGCCGGCAATGGACCTGAATCAACCCAGGACTTTCATAAACTATCACTTACCGATGATGATTCAGAAGGGTATGAAAGATTTCCATCCATTGGGTAAAACTTTGGCAACATCATTTAAGATTACAAAAAGCATCAAGGCGATCAGTATGAAAAATCCGATATTGATCAATATGGATTTTACTTTTACGCTAAACTCTTTTCTGATGACCGCTTCAATGGAATAGATCATCAAATGCCCCCCATCAAGAGCCGGAATAGGGAAAAGATTGATAATACCCAGTTGAAGGGATATGAAGGCAATTAAAATAAGAAAGTTGGACAAACCGCTTTCCATTGCCTTCTGAGAAAATTTGGCAATTTCAATGGGTCCGGACAAATTTTTCGGTGACAATTTCCCTATCATCATCTTTTTAATGGCATTAAAGGTTAAAAAAGTGAGATTGGTTAATTCATCAATACTATTTTTCATGGACTCAAAAAAACCATAATGTATGGTTAAAACCGGAGAATGTGGGATCATTTCAACTCCGATCACTCCTCTATTCTGAGTTTTTTCCGGCGTAATTTCGATATCAGTAATTTTATTATCCCTCTGGACTGAAAACACCAGGGTATTTCCCGGGTTCCCGGCAATGATTTTCCCGATTTCAAAATAATTTATCTCTTTCCGGTTGATGGCCATGATGACATCACCTTTTTTTAATCCTGACCTCTGAGCCGGGTAATTCTCAGTAATTGAGCGAATTTCAGTTTTATGCTTCCAGTAAAATCCCGCATATCCGATACTATACTGGCTTCGGGTTCCTACTTCCAGCAATGTGTGATACTGCTTCCCGTTTCGCTCCAGGACAACATCCAGCTTATCATTGGGATTTGAACCAATGGTGATCTCCAGCTCCTTCCAGTCTTCTATCTTATTTTTATTAATTTCCAGAATCAGATCTCCCTTTATTATTCCTGCCTCTTGAGCGGGCGAATCTTTTTCTACGAAACCAATCCGGGGGGGTTCGAATTTATACTGCTCAGTTTCTACACCACCGATGTTTATCGAGGTTAAAATCAAAAAAGATAATAAAATATTCATGGCAGGCCCCATGAACAAGATGAATATTTTCTGTGCTCTGTTTTTGGATTGAAATTCGTAGGTTTTAAGGTTATCCGGATCGTATTCCTCGTCCCCTGCCATGCGGATAAATCCACCCAGAGGAATCAAACTTAACCGGAAGTCAGTATGACCGATTTTTTTACCGAACAGCCGTTTTCCCATGCCGAACGAAAAAACCTCAACCCTGACTTTCATCAATCTCGCGGCTAAATAATGACCCAGCTCATGGACAAAGACAATAATTCCCAGCACGATCGTAAACGCCAAAATCTGATAAAAAACAATCATTTGGATAATCTCCGTTGTATATATTTTATGGTTTTTTGTTTTGTTTCTTCGATGGTCTGGTTTAAATCTTCAATGGTTCGGATGGGAAAAAAGTTCTCTCCACCCATTATGTTTTCCACAACCTCAAATATTTCATCAAAGGTAATCTTCCCTTTTAAAAAAAAGTCGGCTGCAACTTCATTGGCGGCATTGAAAACAGCTCCGGCATTCTTGCCCTTTTCCAATACCAGGTATGCCATTTTTATTGAACTGAATTTTTCTATATCAACGGGATAAAACTCGAGCTTTTTTAATTCACCTAAATCCAGATTCCTGTTGGGAAAATGGTTTCTCTCCGGATAAGTCAAAGAATATAATATTGGAATTTTCATATCCGGCCAGCTCAACTGGGCAATAAATGAAGAATCAATAAATTCAACCAGTGAATGGACAATACTCTGGGGGTGTATAACCGTTTCGATTTGGTCGCTCCTCAATTTGAAAAGGTGATAAGCCTCGATTATTTCCAGCGCCTTATTCATCAAAGTGGCTGAATCCAGAGTGATTTTGGTTCCCATCAGCCAGGTGGGGTGAGCCAGTGCCTGTTTGACAGTAATCTGTGAGAATTCATCCTTACGCTTCCCAAAAAAAGGACCCCCTGAAGCTGTCAGTATGATTCTTTTGATATATTCCTTTTTGTTAGACCCTATGCTTTGAAAAATGGCGCTCTGTTCACTGTCGATGGGAATGATTTCCGCTTCTGTACTTTCCAAGGCCTGGTTGATCAATTCCCCTGCTGCCACCAGGGTTTCTTTATTGGCAAGACATATCCGGTGATTATTCTCAATAGCAATCATGGTAGCAGTTAATGCAGAAGTCCCGTTTATGGAAGCAATAACCGTATCCACCCGTTTATCCGATACTAATTCTTCAAGTCCCTGATTCCCAAAAAGGATGGTTTTTCGGGGAAACAGTTTTTTTAAATGATCCGCATCTTTCTTATGTTTTACACTGACCATTGGGGGATCGAAACGTTTAATCTGTTCTGTAACCAGGTTTATGTTTTCACCTGCTGCCAGGCTGATTAATTGAAACCGGTCATGATGAAGAGAAATCACTTCCAGGGAATTTCTTCCGATGGAACCAGTGGAGCCCAGAAGAGCAATATGTCTCGTTTCCATTCTTTTAAATTTTCCCTGCCCTCTTTTTTACAGTTTCCAGAAATACTTGACTAAAAAAACCAATAAAGGAGAACAAAATATATAACTATCCAAACGATCCAGGAATCCGCCATGCCCGGGCAAAATTGAACCGGAATCCTTTTTCAAGACAGCTCTTTTGAATAACGATTCAATCGGATCCGACAGCTGGGACACCAGACCGATTAACCCACCTGATATCATGGCCATCCAGGGCTTTATGGCAACCGGAAAAATGACCAGGGATAACCAGCCTGCAAGAGATGCAGTTAAAATAGCGGCGATCAAACCGGCCAGCGTTTTATTGGGTGATGCCACGGGATAAATGGCCCGTTTACCGATCCAGCTTCCGATAAAATAGGCACCGGAATCTCCGATGATAATAACCAGAATGAGAAAGAAAAGGGTGTTTGCTCCAGCCTTTTTTAACTCCACTAAAAAATACAGAGGGAAATAGATGTAAAAAACAACCATAAAATGGATACCCATATCTCTTACAAAACTGGCCAGATCCTCCCTCCTGTTAATTGAAAATAAAAAGAATAATCCAAGTCCAATAATTACAGCCATCATTGACAGCTTTAGATCAGGTATCTCAAGTGCAAAGGATAAACCCATAACCAAACCGGCCGCCAGGATAAGAGGAAAAGAATATAACCGGGGATTGCACAAATTTATAAATTCATAGGCCACCCGGCTAATGATGATATAAACAAACAGAGAAAAAACCAGCAGTGGTAAAAATTGAATAGCCAGATAAACAATCGGGATAATCACCAGAGCCGTCAGAGTACGTGTGAAAAATTCTTTCATAATGCTCCGAACCTCCTTCCCCGGTTTTGGTAATCCAGTAAGACAGATAAATACTCTTTAACTCGAAAATCCGGCCATAAAGTGGAGGAAAAATACAATTCTGAATAGGCAATCTGGTACAATAAAAAATTGGAAAGCCTCAACTCTCCTGAGGTTCGAATCAATAAATCAGGATCGGGGCATTCAGCGGTATATAAATAATTCCGAAAAAGAGTCTCATCAATCTCTTCAGCCCTAATTTTATCCCCGATTATTCTTTTTATGGCCTGAATAATCTCCATCCTGGCACCATAACTCAATGCTAGATTGATCTGGAGGTTTTTAAATTTTTGAGATGTTTTTTCTGTCTCACTTAATTTATTTCTCAATCTCGCCGGTAACTTATCCAGTTCACCGATGGTCTTCAGCCTGATTTTATTCTTTTTCAGGATTCCGCTCCGTACTACCAGGTTATCATATAATAATTCCATCAGTTTATTCACTTCTTTTTTAGGCCGCTTCCAGTTCTCACTGGAGAATACAAAAAGGGTCAGATGCTTTATCCCGATTTTGGCAGAACATTCTGCAATCAGCCGAGCTGATTTCGCACCTTCTTTATGTCCGCTGATGCGATCCAGATTACGCTGTTTGGCCCATCTTCCATTTCCATCCATGATTACTGCCACATGTTTCGGAAGTTTTTTTTCATCAATTTTATCCAGTATAGATTCCTCTTCACTGCCCGCCTTAATGAAACTCTCACACCGATTTTCCATTTTATGATTATAATTTGTCCCCCTGACTTTGTCAAATGAGAGACAATTGCGAAATCAGAAGCCAGATAAATTTCTCATGATTTTAATCAAAATAAATTTGACAAAAACATATAACTTTTATAGAATGTATCGGAATCTGATAATCATGAAAGGATCAAAAAAATTAACCACAGCTTTCAAAAAGGGCAGCGTTATCTATAAAATCGGTGAAGACCAGAACAATTTTTATATTATCGACAAAGGAAAAATTCAGGTATTGCTGGGAGAAAATAAAGTGGCTCTGGCCGTACTTTCGGCTGGAGATTTTTTCGGAGAAGAATCCCTAAATGAAGATCAGAAGGCTGCCTTCACCATCGAGGTGATTGAAGATGCTGAAATCATAAAAATATCCTATTCTTCTCTGGTTGAAATGATGAAAAAAAACCGGGATATCTCCCTGAAGATTTTAAAAAAATTATCGGAAAAGAATCTAAAAATCTTCACCAACCTGTTAAGCCTGAAAACAAAATCAGTCACACCGGAGAAGGTTCCCAAAGCTGAGGAAGAGGAAATCACTTCCGAAAAACTTAATTCGGAAGTAAAAGCATATCTGATCATTCAGCGTTCCAATAGAATCGTACAGTTAACGAAAATCCAAACCTTTCTGGGCCGCCGGGATTACACAACCGGTTTCATACCGGATGTGGATTTAACCAAAGAAGATGAAGAAAAATATATTTCCCGAAAACATTCCAAAATTGCCTATTCAGATGGAAAATTTTACCTATCCGAAGAATCCGGGGCCATCAACGGTACGTTTTTAAACGGTACCAAACTCAATACCGGGGTAAAATATGAACTTAGCAACGAGGACGAACTCACCCTCTGCCACCTCAACATCATCTTCAAATATTAATCATATACACAATTATTCCTTTATTTTAATATTCCCCTTATCCACC
>DAOWKX010000232.1 GCA_030639705.1 Candidatus Aminicenantota bacterium | reverse complement strand
GAGGGTTTTGCTATGTTTGGTCTGGAAACAATGACCACCGCCTCCAGGGATACTACCTGGCCAATGGTTGCCGGAATCGGAGTGGCGATTAAACCCACCGATAAATTGATCATTGTAGCTGATGCCGTGTGGACCAACTGGGCCAAGCTGGATACCATCCCGGTTGAATATGAGGATGCCACCTGGCAACCCACTCTGGATAGTGTTGGTGTGGATTATGATTACGTTCTCAGATGGGAAAATACCTGGCAGTTAAAGATAGGCATGGAATATCAGGTCAGTGAGTGTCTGGCGTTCCGTGCCGGTTATTATTCCGATCCGGCTCCCTCACCCCTGACCACCCAGAACATTCTGCTTCCCAATATCGATTACATGGCCGCTACTGCCGGAATCGGTTACAAGAAGAACAAGATTGCCATTGATTTTGGTTTCGAATATATCATTGGTTCGGACCGGTTTGTTGATCCGTTAGATCCGGCCAATGTGGATGCCATGCCAGGAACCCACGGTATGTCGATGCTGGTACCCAATCTCACCTTCACCTATTATTTTGGAGGAAAATAGAGTTAATTCATTCGATTATATATTGATTTTTAATCCGATCGGACAGTGGTCAGAGCCATAGATATGGGACAGGATGGTTGACGCCCGGACTTGCGGGGCAAAACTGTTATTCACGAAAAAATAATCGATTCGCCATCCGATATTTTTTTCCCGGGCCCTGAATCGGTAGGTCCACCAGGTATATTGTTCTCCCTCCTGGTTAAACAAACGGAAGGTATCTGTATATCCGCAGTCTATGAGTTTGTCGATCCAGGCCCTTTCAACGGGAAGAAATCCTGACCGGTCTTTATTGGCATCTGGATTTTTCAGATCAATGGGTTTATGGGCGGTATTCACATCACCCATGATGATAAGATTTTTACCCTTTTCTTTTAAACCATTGAAATAGTTCAATATCTCATCATAAAATGTCAATTTATACCGGAGCCTCTCCTCGCTCATTTGGCCATTGGGAAAATATATATTAAACAGGGTAAAATCCGGGTAATCCATCTGAATAATCCGTCCTTCCTGTTCGAGAATCTCACTCCCGAAACCACTGGTTTTGATGTGCACCGGTGGAATTCTGTAAAATATCCCGGTACCGCTGTAGCCTTTTCTTTCGGCAAAATTCCAGGAAGTACGATAGGGTTCCGGGTAATGAACTTCTTCGGGCAGCTGGTCTCCCTGAAGTTTGGTTTCCTGAATCCCCAGAATATGGGGATTTTCTTCTTTCAGAAATTTCATAAATCCCTTGTTCAAAACTGCCCGCAGCCCGTTCACATTCCAGCTTAAAATAGTGATGGTTTTCATATTTTTATTTTACCTGAATCAGAACTAAACTTGCAAGCAGTTTGCCCTGTGGAGACAGAGGTTAAAATACTATGATTATATTTGACTATTCATGATAATTTATTTATTATTTCATCTTCGTGAATGGATTTCCCGGAGTATTTTTCAGAGAATGATCGCAAGATGAATAAATCAAATCAAACACCCGGATACAATAGAATCGTTTATCTGGATATTATATTTTTTGTTGTTGGCATTTTACTTATTGGTATGTTCAATTATGACTATGTTATGCTGCTGGTTCTCTTGATAATCTACCCTTACCTGAAACTCACGGGTCGGCTTTGGCTTTTTGTTGCTCTTGGAGTCGCAATTTTTTTGAGTGCCATATGGGGTTATATAGCTGTTGATCATTATGAGTATTCTCTCAGCGGACTTAAAATAGGAATATTAAACCTTTATCCGGTTTTTTTCTGGACCTATGGACTTTTTATCGTGAAACTTATTTATTCGGGAATCCTGCCTTTATTTAAAGATAAGAAATTGCTTTTTAAAATGCTTATATTTTCTTCAATATTCTGGGTGGGCCTGATAGTTGCAGAATTTGTTGTTTACCACATTTTCAAGGTAAAAAACCTTGCCACATCAGGGAATTCGGGACTACCATTCATTGATGCAATTCATGCCCCTGTCTGGATGCAGATCACATATTTCATGATGGGGCCGGTTTATTTCATTTTTATCGAGATTACAGAATGGAAGATTTTGAAATTGAATTATTTAAGAAAGAAATGGTAAAATCATTTTATTATGATCAAAGAAAAAAAAAGAAGAAAAAAAGTAGGGATTGCACTGGGTAGTGGATCTGCCAGAGGCTGGGCTCATATTGGCGTTTTTAAGGCATTGGATGAGGAAAATATTCAGATAGATTATATAGCAGGCACAAGTATTGGAGCTTTAGTCGGATCAGTATATGCAGAAGGTAATATCAAATCTCTTGAAAAGTTTGCAAAAAGCATAACCTGGAAAACAATTATTTCATATCTTGATATAATATTGCCGATAAATGGACTGATATCTGGAAAGAGAGTATCAAAACTGCTTACAGGTTATTTTTCAAACAAAAAGATCGAAGCTTTGAATATTCCCTTTTGCTGCGTGGCAGTGGATATAACCACCGGGAAAGAGGTCCGAATTAACTCTGGAAGAATAGTTGATGCGATAAGATCGAGTATTTCAATTCCAGGAATTTTTACTCCATTTGAAAAAGACAAAAGATATTTTGTAGACGGTGGGGTCATTAATCCTTTGCCGGTCAATGTAGTCAGAGAAATGGGAGCCGAAACTGTTATAGCTGTAGATTTGAACAACTATACTATTGATAAAAAGAAATTAAATATAGAAGATTCAGGTAATCAAAAAAAAATTGGCTCTGAAAATATTAGTATAATAAAAAAAAACCGGGATTCTCAAATTATCCAAATAATTGAAGAAAAATATTTTAGTATTAAGGGTTCAATTAAAAATAAATTTAACCATCTGGCAAGTAGAAAAAGTATTCAAAATATTTTTGAGATTATTGCAAATAGCACTTATATTATGCAAAAAAAAATTACCCAGTGTAATCTGAGTCAATTTAAGCCAGATATTTTAATTCAGCCTGAATTAGGCTCTTTCAAATTGTTCGATTTCGATAGGGCCGAAGTTGCAATAAATGAAGGTTATGATAAAACAAAACAAATTATCGTGGATTTAAAAAAGAAAATTAATTAAAGAAAATAATTCTTTACCACAATTTTTCTTTCCTTCCGGTTATGAATATTTTCCTTATTTCATATGAAACCCTAAAAAATTGAACTATAGATTTATTTTTGACATTTTAAATAGATCATAGAGGTTTCTCCTCAACTTTATTTGTTCTTATTTGACAATTATTTAAAAAAAACTTGACAGAAAAACTATAAAATGTTAATATTGGACTTTAAAACTAATTTGGTCGATAAATTTATGAATAAAATATATTAGATAATTGTTGAGAATTATATAAACATGGAAGAGAAAATTAAGACAACACAGATTATTGCAGCAACTACATCTCCTGATATGTTATTTCCTTCCACAGCAGCTGCGAGTGTAATAAAATGGAGTTAAAAGTGGATATTTTCAAGAAATGTTACGATTATACCAGAGCAGATGATGCAAAAGCCTCGGG
>DAOWKX010000055.1 GCA_030639705.1 Candidatus Aminicenantota bacterium | reverse complement strand
GGAAACGGGTGCTGAAAGATAAGGGAATTTTAATCCTGGTTTCCTCTTGCAGGGAGGGCATTGGCCCCTCTGCTTTTATTGAACTGCTCTCAGGTTGCCCAAATCCAAAGGATGTTAAGGGCTTGATTGAGGACAATTACAGACTGGGTTATCACAAGGCAGCCAAATTTGCGGAAACCGCTGAAAAGGCTGAAATGTGGGGGGTCACCGGACTCCCGAACACCATACTGGAAAAAATATTTATGCGGGCCATTTCTTGCTTACAGAAGGCGGTCGACCAGGCCATTGATATTAAAGGAAAACAGGCCCATATGGTAATATTAATGGATGGTGATAAAATTGTTCCGGTTTTAGAAAATTGAGATTTATGTAAGCTTTCTGGCCGGGTTTATTTATTTCTCTTGGAAAAATGGAATTTTTATTGATTCCAATGGTTTAAACTCAGTGTGTGAGTATCGTAAAGTGCATAGGAAAATTCACTTATCCAATCACCGCAATTGACATAAATATGGTCTTTTTCTTTTCTGATCGTAGGGACATGAAGATGTCCCAGAATAACATAATCAAATCCCTCTTCAAACTTATCCCGGGCAAATTGAAAATACTCCTCGCTCCAGTAATTTTTTTTTTTGCCTATTAGTGTTCGGTTTGAATGTGCCGTCCATTTTGCCAGTTTAATGCCCAGATCGGCTGATATAAAGGTTTTATAGAAAAAGATGGATAGGGGATTTCGGATTATTTTTTTTAATATCCGGTAACCACGGTCTTTTTTTGCCAAACCGTCTCCATGGGAAATAAAAAATTTTTTATTGCCTATGGAAAATATGTGAGATTCATCATGACATTGAATGCCCACTTCTTTCTGGAGATATTTTCCCGGATAAAAATCATGATTTCCCTTGATGAGATTGATGGTTATTCCGCTATCAATCAGCTTTTTGAAATGATGGAGGACCGGGAACCAGTATTTCGGAATCACATGATACCACTCAAACCAGAAGTCAAAAAGATCACCTAAAATGAAGAGCTCTTTTGCGTCCCGTTGGATGAAGTCCAGGAACCCGTGCAGATTTATTCTTTTTTTTTGTTCCATCTCACCATCATTAAAGGATAAATGGATATCTGAAATGAAGTAGGTGTTTTTCATGTGGATTCAGTGAATTATACGTAACATTTCTCTTTTTATCAAGTGTTTATGTTGTTGTTTATGTGGTTGAAATCAATATCCTTAATAAGAGAAATTCGGTTTTTTAAGGATAATCAGGATTCAGGAGTTGATTTTTTTCAGTATCTCATCTACATCTTCGGATGATTTTAACTTTGAGAAAATGGATGGCCATTTTTCCTGGGCATCCAGAATAAAATCAATAACTTCCCGGACTGCTCCCCGCCCGCCATAGCGTTTTGCAATGTAATGGGATATACGCTTGATCAGGGGGTGAGCATCACCAACAGCCGCAGAAAAACCCACCATGCCCATCACTTCCGCATCACCAATATCATCTCCAATATAGGCAACTTCCTCTTTTGTCAGGCTATATTTTTCCAGTAATTCATTAAAAGGAACGGTTTTGTTGGCAATGCCCTCATAGTAGTCATCAATGTGAAGTTCTTCTGCTCTCTTTTGTACTGTTTTTGAGGTTTTCCCGGAGATAATGGCTATCTTGATTCCCGCAAGCCCGGCAAATACAATTCCGGTTCCATCTTTAACATCAAACGATTTGACAACATCCCCGTTGGGAAACATAAAAAATCTTCCGTCTGACAACGTACCATCCACATCCATGATAATCAGTTTGATATTTTTGGCCAGTTCTTTTTGATCCATCATATCATCTCCGTTCGCCATAGGTCATGCAAATGTAAAAGGCCCTTCACCTGGTTTTTGTCATCTTTTACCACTAGTGAGGTAATTAAATGATCTTCCAATATTTTCAAGGCTTCAACAGCCAGTTGATTTTCTTCTATACTTAAGGGATTTCGGGTCATGACCTGTTCAGCATTAGTAGATGAAAAATCGATTTCTTTCAACATAAGTCTTCTGAGGTCACCATCGGTAATGATGCCCTGAATCTCGTCCCTGTCATCAACCACAATGGCAACGCCAAAGTGTTTTTTATCGATTACAGCCAGCACGTCTCTCATCCTAAAATCCAGTTTTACGATTGGTAGTTCGTTTCCATGATGCATCAGGTGTTTTACTTTTAATAATTTTTTTCCAATGGAACCTCCCGGATGATAAAACCGGAAATTCTCTTCGCTGAATCCCTTTTTTTGCATCAGGGCTATGGATATTGCGTCCCCCATTGCCAGGGTGAGGGTTGTAGACGTGGTGGGTACCAGGCCAATCGGGCAGGCTTCTTTTTCGATACTGCAGTCGATAAATACATCACTTTCCAGAGCCAGCGTTGAGGCGGGAGTGCCTACCATTGATATCAATTTTACCCCGATGCGCTTAATATGATTGATCAGACGGATAACCTCGATGGTTTCTCCGCTGGTGGATAGAGCCAGCACAACATCATCACTGTTTATGATTCCAATATCTCCATGCAGGGCTTCGGAGGGATGTAAAAATATAGAGGGTGTTCCCGTGGAAGTGAGGGTGGCAGTTATTTTTTTCCCCACAATTCCTGATTTTCCCATTCCGGTGATGACAATTCTACCCTTGGTATTAAAGAGAATATTAACGGCTTTTTCAAACTGGTTATCCAGTTTTAATATGGCATTTTGAATCGCTCTGGCCTCGATTTCCAGAACCTTTTTCCCTGTTTCCACGATTCCCATTAGAGTATATTATATATGGTTTTGATTTTAATTAACAGATTTTTTAAAAATTTTAAATCCAAAAGATTTTTTCCATCTGATAAAGCTCTGGCGGGCTCAGGGTGGATTTCCAAAAATACGCCATTGGCCCCGGATACAACACCGGAAAGAGCCATAATTGGAATATACTCAGGATCGCCTCCACTTATTCCCTTTGCAGCTGAGGGTCTCTGAAGCGAGTGGGTGGCATCTATAATCACCGGATACCCGGTTTTTTTCATGATGGGAATATTTCTGAAATCAACGACCAGATTTCGATATCCAAAAAAATTCCCCCTTTCAGTCAGAAAAATTTTTTTATTTCCGGTTGATTGGATTTTTTCCACTACCAGAGACATATCCTCCGGGGACATATGTTGTCCTTTTTTTACATTTATCGGGAGTCCGGTTTCACCGGCAGCCAGCAGCAGGTCTGTCTGCCTGCTCAGGAATGCCGGAATCTGAATGACAGAAAGAACTTCAGCAGCCGGTTTTGCCTGCCAGACTTCATGAATATCGGATAAGACCGGAAGGTTGAGACTGTCCTTTACCTTTGCTAATATCTGCAATCCTTTTTTTATTCCCGGTCCCCTATATGATTCCAGAGAGGATCGGTTGGCTTTGTCAAACGAGGCCTTAAATATGACTGGTATTTCAATTTCCTGAGCAAGTTTTTTTACCTCTTGGGCAATTTGTAAGGTCAATCTTTCATTTTCAATAACACAGGGACCTAAAATAAAAAACAGTCTGTCATCTCTTATTTCAATATCATTGGTTTTAAACAAAATGCCCATTTTAAAATTCTATCAGTTACTGGCTAAAAGTTCAAATCGGGTGGGTTGTTTTGGCAGTTTTTGGATTACTCATGATTAGATTTCGTTTTTCATTTTTTCCAGTTCTTCCATGGTTATCAGGATTTCTCGCTGATTTTTACTGTTGGGTGCAGAAACAACTTCCTTTGCCTGTAACTGATCGATTAATCGTCCGGCTCGGGCATATCCGATTCTCATTCTTCGTTGAAGGTAGGAGGCGGATGCCTGGCCGGTTGTAATAATAGTCTCTGCCGCATCGAAAAAGAGAGAGTCCAGTTCTTTATCATCTATTTCCGAATCTTTTTTAATCTGGGGTTTGACCACCTGGGTGTTGAATTTCGGCTTGTTTAATTTTGAGAGATAACTGATTACTCTCAAAGCCTCTTCTTCTGAAACAAATGCGCAGTGAATCCGGACCAGAGTGGCTGTCTTCGGTGGTAAGAACAGCATGTCTCCCCCGCCCAGCAATTTTTCGGCCCCCATCACATCAATGATGGTTCGGGAATCAAATTTTGAAGGAACTGCCAGTGCGATTCTGGAGGGGAAATTGTTTTTTATGGTTCCGGTGATAACATCGATTGAGGGTCTCTGCGTGGCCAGAATCAGATGAATTCCCACTGCTCGTGATTTTTGAGCCATTCTTTGAATATTGTCTTCGATTTCGCGTGAGGCTTCTATCATTAAATCGGCGAATTCATCGATAATAACAACAATATAAGCCATTTTTTCCCTGTCTTCCATCTTTTCAAGAAATTCATCTTCAACCTGGGTTAATAATTCTATTTTTTTATTATACTGTTCAATGTTTCGAACCTGAAGCAATGCCAGCTGTTTGTATCTTTTTTCGATTTCCACGATGATCCAATCCAGGGCATTTTTTGCCAGTTTGGTGTTTACCACCACCGGGGTTAATAGATGGGGAAGGGAATTGTAGATAGCCAGTTCGACTCTTTTGGGATCAATCAATACAAATTTAACCTGTTCCGGGGGTGATTTAAATAGTATGCTTAAGATGATGGTATGGATAGCCACACTTTTTCCACTTCCGGTGGCACCGGCGATGATCAGGTGGGGCATCTCTCTCAAATCTGTGATAAAAATTTCACCGTTTTTCCGTTTTCCCAGAGCAATGGTCAGGGGAGAACTGGATTGTTGGTATTCAGGTGATTCGATTATTTCCCGTAAGTGAATGGTTTCCCTCTTTTTATTGGGGATTTCAATCCCGATGGCCTTTTTACCCAGTATCCTATCTATTCTGATGTATTGAGCCTTGACCACCAGTGCCAGGTCCTCGGATAGGTTGGTTACCTCCCTTACTTTTACTCCGGTGTCGGGCACAAACTCATAAGTGGTTATAACCGGACCGGGTGTGTATTCCAGGATTTCCCCTTTTATTTTGAATTCGTTTAATCGATTGGATAGCTCCTCCTTTTTTTCTTCCAGTTCCTGGTAGTCAATCTTGCTTTTTTTAGTCGGTGCATCCAGGTAAGAGATCGGGGGAGGCTGGTATTTTTTGAGGATTCTGTCTTCTTTATCCATATCGGGAAACAAATAGGTTTCTTCCGGTATTTTACTGGGCTTTTTTACAATTCTTCTTTTTTCTCTTTTCGAAAGCATTTCTTTTTTCCCAGTTGGAAGCTGCGTTGTTTCGGTTTGGTATTTTATTTTAATTCGTTTCTCTTGTTGATTTCGTCTATAGACATCCAGTTTTTGATTGATCAGGATTTCAGCCTTTTTATAGAGTTTTCTGATCAGTTTGGTTAGGAATTTGATGATGCGATGCAGAGAAAATTTTGCGATAAGAGCCAGAGATATGAGTATCAGAATGATAGATAGAAGAACTGTGAAAAAAAATTTTATTTCTTTATGGAAAAAATGGCTGATAAAATAACCAATAATACCGCCTGTTTTGGTATCAATATCTTCAATTAGTGTCTGGGGTTTGATGGTAGCCATGAAAACGGCAGAAGAACCGAGAAGAATCAGGTAGCCCACATTTTTTGTGATGATATTTTTGATTTTTCGGTTAAAAAAAAAGTAACTGGTCAAGAAAAGCAGGTAAAAAATAATGATATAAGAGGCATAGCCAAAAAGATTGAATAATAGAGATGAGACTTCCGAACCGATTCTTCCCCCGTAATTGGAGACCCCTGGATTGATTGAAGAATGAAAAAAACTGGGATCCAGCGGAGAATAGCTGACCAAACTGAATAACAGAAAAATGGATATGAAGAGAAATATAATTCCTAATATTTCATTTTTTATGGTTAATTGATTGGGTGAATTGTCGTCTCTCTTCACTTTTCTCATTTTAAAAAGTATATGAATACCCTCTCGTTTTGTCAAGTTTAACCGTTCACCAAAATCCACTACCTAAATTTGGATATTTCCTCAAAATCAAGATCAAGCAGGCGTGTCGGCTTCCCTTTGAACGGCTTGCGAATCCCATTTTTCGCCAATATCGAAAATGGGATGAGACGCTCCCAAAAACGAGAAACGTTTTTGGGTAAAGTGAAAAGGGATAGCGACTACAGCCTGCGAAAAATTTGATGGTGAATTAAGGTTTAAGTGGAGGGCTTTGAGTATGAGTTCATCCCACTGAATCCGGGTGCCTAGGGGAGATCCTGACGAAAGTTTTCTTTCCGCTTGAAATCTGTTCTGTAACATAATATGATTTAGACTTGACTAAAAAATGAAAAAGAGTGTTGCTTTTTTGGTGTTTGTGCTTTTTATTTTTTCTTTCATAAAAGCGTCGGAAACAGTTGATTATAAAATCCCCCAATTTGTATTTAAAGGCAAGGTGATCCAATTAAAAGATATTGGCCCCTATGACCGGATTTATTTAAATGGTAAAGAGATCCAGGAAAGTACTCTTACCTTTACTCAAACCGGGGAAAATATCATTAAAATCATAAAAGCAAAAAAGCAATTTAATTTTTCAATTTACGCAATCAATGGAATTTTAACAATATTACCTCCCCTCATTGCCATTTTACTGGCCTTGATTTTTAAAGAAGTGG
>DAOWKX010000246.1 GCA_030639705.1 Candidatus Aminicenantota bacterium | reverse complement strand
CCTTTTTTGCTATAAAAAATGGGGTAAATTCAAAGGTGGATTAATGATCGGCCAAACCGTTTCTCACTACAAAATACTGGAAAAACTTGGTGAAGGTGGCATGGGAGTGGTTTATAAAGCTGAGGATACTAAACTAAAACGTATAGTCGCCTTAAAGTTTTTACCCCGTGACCTCATGATAGATTCAGAGTCAAAAAGAAGGTTTTATAAAGAAGCCCAGGCAGCGGCATCAATTGTTCATCCCCATGTATGTACAATATATGAGGTTGAAGAAGTTTACAGTAAAACATTTATTGTAATGGAATATCTTAAAGGTCAAAGCTTAAAAGAAATGATCAAATTTGGCCCTGTTGGTATTGATAAGACCTTAAAATATATTATTCAAGTTGCAGAAGGTATTCAAAGAGCCCATGAGAAATACATTATTCATCGAGATATTAAATCGGCCAATATAATCATTACCGAAGAAGATAGTGCAAAAATTCTGGATTTTGGTCTGGCAAAATTTAAAAGACAAACCCAGACAACAAAAGAGGGGGTTATAAAAGGGACTATTGATTATATGTCGCCTGAACAAACCCTGGGAGAGAAATTGGATCACCGTACGGATATATGGTCAATTGGAATCGTTCTTTATGAAATGCTCGTTGGCCAAGTGCCATTTAGGGGTGGTTATGAACAGGCCATCATGTATTCCATTATGAATGAGGAACCTGAGCCCATAACTGCCTTGAGAACCGGAATCCCCATGGAACTGGAGAGAATTGTCAACAAGGCAATAGCAAAGAATTCAAATGAGCGATACCAGCATCTGGATGACCTGATTGTGGATTTGGAAAAAGTAAAAAAACTGCCAGGACCAAAAATATCAGTTTCCAAAAAAACCGGCATTTTTAAGGCAATGGAAAGACTGGTGAAACCTATAAAAGTACCTGTTTTTTTTCCAATCATCGCCTTCATTGTAATAGGAGGTTACCTCTTCTTTAAGGGCATACAAAGGGATATAATACCTGAAACCACAGCATCCATTCAAAAAAGGATTAAAAATAAAATTGTCATCCTGCCTTTCAATAACCTCACCGGAGATAAAAAATATGATAACTGGAAAATCGGTATTCAACAATGCATGATCATCGACCTGTATCAATCAAAATATATCAATGTATTAAGCAGTCCGGTATTAATCGGGGTTCTCAGTAAACTCAATTTACTTAAAACCCAAAATTATACCGATACAGATTTAAAACAAATTGCCTCTAGAAGCCAAGCCACTGATATCCTGCAGGGGAATCTTACCAAATCTGGTGATTCCATAAGAATCAATGTGGCCATTCAGGAAACCGACACCATGGAAATCAAGGACACGGTCAAGGTTGAAGGAACAGGCGATGCCAGTTTCCACGCCATGATCGACGAACTCACTCCCAAAATAAAGGCTATGTTCGATTTAACTGACCAGGATATCGCCGACGACATCGACCAGAACGCCGCCCAGATCTCCTCTTCACCCGAGGCGTTGCATTATTACAACCAGGGCCTGGAATTGTATGAAAAGAGGCAATATGAAGAGAGTAATCGAATATTTGAAAAAGCTCTGGATATCGATCCCGGATTTGCTCTGGCCTATTATCGAATTACCATTAATTATGAATACCTGGAGCTCCATGATCAAGCCAAGGAATATCTGAAAAAAGCGTTAAAATTGTCAAATCGGGTGACTGTCAGAGAGAGATACCTCATCCAGGCCCATGCCCATCAATTATTTGATGATTCATACGAAAAACAAATCAAAACGTTAAAAAAACTATTGCAATTTTATCCCGATGATGAAACCGGGAATGGTATGTTAGGTGCGGTTTACCGGAATATGGAAGAATGGGACCTGGCTGTTGAACAATTCAAGAAAATCCTTGATAAAGATCCTGAAGCTGTTTATGAGAATTATGCTTATATTTACATGCTTCAGGGCTTGTATGAAAAAGCAAAAAAAATTCTACAGGATAATCAGAAACTTTTTTCCAATAAAGCTTTTTTTAGCAATTTTTTAAGTCATATTTTTCTCTGTCAGAGAAAATTCAAACTCGCTCTCCTGGAAGGGAAAAAAGCCTTTCATCTTGAACCAGAAAACAGTGATTATTCGGCTCATATCGGAAATATTTATTTTCTTAAGGGAAATTTTTCTGAAGCGGAAATGATCTATAACCAAATTTTAGAAAAGAAAAACCCACTCTCCCAATATCTCGGCAGGTTGAATATGAGTTATTTGTATTTAATCCAAGGCAAATATAAACAATGTAAACAAGAAGTGAACCTAGCCATAGATAATCTGAAAAAGTTGAAACAAAAAAGGATAGAGTTAAAGCTTATTTTATATTTGGCTTACCTGAACCTTCAATCAAAACATTTTTCCAGAGCCCTTTCCGTAACCAATCAAGCCCTGGAAATGGCTGCTGAAACCGAATCAAAATGGGATAGAATATTTGCTCTATATTTCCAGGGACTCGCTTATCTTTATTTGGAGAAGGTGGACAGGGCAGATGAAATAGCCGAACAGGTAAAAAAATTGATTCAAGAAATTGGGAAAAGGAAAATTATCAGATATTTTTATCATTTGAAGGGAAAGATATATCAGGAACAAGGTTTGATATCACAATCGATTGATTGTTTTGAGAAAGCTATACTGTTATTTCCAGATCAGGGACTGGATTTAAATAATCAGGCTTTTTACCTTGATTCCCTTGCAGCAATTCACTTTAAGAATAAGGATTATAAAAACTCCCTAATAAACTATGAAAAAATTATTTCCCTCACCAGTGGACGTTTAAAATGGGGGGATATATATGCCAAAAGTTTCTATTGGCTGGGAAAGATTTTCCAGCAAAAAAATGAAAAAGAAAAGGCCATTAAAAATTATAAAAAATTTCTCCGGCTCTGGGAACATGCTGATCCCGGCATACAGGAAACAGAAGATGCCAGGAAACAGTTAATGAACCTCGGGAAAGAAGGCGATAAATAATGACGATGATTTTTTTCATATTCTGGATCTGATATTCAATTTTCCAATTCTTTCCAGAAACTTTTTTTCTCTTTTCTGAGGACTTTTTTAATCTCACATATATATCCAGGAATCTTGCCAATAATTGAACCAGAAAATACAGTTTCTAATGGACACAAATTACACTCCTTCATCTCAATACACTGCAGGCAGTAACGATCAGGTGTATTATAATTGGTCATGTTAAGCTCTGAATAATTTGACCTGATTTCAGGATATATTGTGTCATAGTTATTTATAAATGAGTCCAGGTTTCCAAAACAGTATTTCTGATACTCTCCTGTTTTGTCTTTTTTTTTGAAATAATCGGCAAACAAGAAGTTTTTAATAAATTAAACCTTATGTACAAAAATACCAAAAGGCATTTTTGCATTTGTTATAAAAAGAGTAGATATAGGTTTGGCGCTTTCAAAAATGTGAAATCAAATAATTCCGGGGCCAGCATACTTATTTCAAAAAAAAATAAAAAAATTGCAATAAATTTCCTTTTTTGTTATAAAAAATGGGGTAAATTCAAAGGTGAGTTAATGATCGGCCAAACCATTTCTCACTACAAAATCCTGGAAAAACTGGGAGAAGGTGGCATGGGAGTCGTCTATAAAGCTGAGGATACTAAACTGGATCGTTTTGTGGCCCTTAAATTTCTTCACAAACAATTCATTATTAATGAAGAAGAAAAGAACCGATTCATTAATGAAGCCAAATCAACTGCTGCCTTAGACCATCCCAATATCTGCGCAGTTCACGAAATTGATGAAACCCAAGATGGCCAGATGTTCATTGCCATGGCCTATTATGAGGGTGAAACCCTTAGAGAAAAGATTTTAGGTGTAGGGGCGAAAGGCGTTTCGCCCTTGCCAATAAATAATGTCATAGATATTGCCATCCAGGTGGCACAAGGTCTACAAAGAGCCCATGAATCCAATATAATTCACCGGGATATCAAATCAGCCAACATAATTATTACCAGAAGAAACGAGATTAAAATTGTAGACTTTGGACTGGCCAAACTAAAAGGGCACACCAACATAACCAAAACCGGTACTGCAAAGGGAACCGTTTCTTACATGTCTCCTGAACAGGCATCAGGAGAAGCAATAGATCACCGTACCGATCTATGGTCATTGGGTGTTGTACTATATGAGATGATAACCGGTCAATTGCCCTTTAAAGGAGTATACGATCAGGCAATTATATATTCTATTTTAAATGAAAAACCTGAGGAGGTTAGTGGAATACGGTCAGGTATTCCCATGGAACTGGATCGCATCATCCGCAAAACCCTGGAAAAATCCCCGGAAAATCGCTACCAGGATATGGTTGAACTGCTCCTTGATCTGGAAAAACTGAAAAAACAGCCCCGGCCAGGACTCCTGTCCACGGGAAAAAGCGGTTTTTTCAAAGCCCTTAAAAGGCTGATCAAACCGGTGCGAATTCCCACTTTTACCATACTGGCAGCAGTAATCATCATTGCCGGGTATTTTTTATTTAACAAGAAACCAGCCTCAATTCAACCAACAACGACACCCAGGTTAATAGAGGCCAAGAAAAAATCACTCGGTATTCTCTACTTTAAAAACAATACCGGTGACAGAAAATTAGATTATTTAAGTTCTTCCCTGACCGATCTGCTGATAACTGACCTGGCCCAGTCCAGATTCCTGCGGGTAATGAGCGAGGAAGAGCTTCTCGGTATACTCGAAGAACTCCACAAGCAGGATACCCGGAGTTTTAACGCCGCAGATCTCAGGCATATTGCCAGCCGGGGTAAAGTGGATCACCTGCTGGTGGGAAAATACAACAAGATCGGTGATGATTTTATCATCAATATCACCCTGCATGATTCAAAAACCGGTGAAATCATCGGGGCCGAGGGTATAAACGGAAAGGGGATCAACAGTATATACACCATGGTGGATGCGTTGACCAGAAAGATAAAAAACCATTTCAAATTGACTTCCGAAGAGATCAGTGCGGATATTGATCTGGATATCCGGGATATCACCACCTCTTCCCTTGAAGCCCTGGGATTTTTTATTCAGGGTACCCGGTTGTACAATGACGGAAAATTCCGGGACAGCATCAAAGAGCTTGAAAAAGCGGTGGCCATTGATCCGGAATTTGCCATGGCTTACCGCTATTTGGCCATAAATTACAGCCATTTAAGAATCTATGACCTGAGGAAACAATATCTGAAAAAAGCCCTGTTGTTTCTGGACCGGCTGACCCTGAAGGAGCGCTATAAAATTCAGGCCGCATACATTGATTTGACTGAATTTTCATATTTAAAACCTGTTGAAATATACAAAGACTTGCTGAAACATTACCCGGAAGATGCTGAGGCAATGATCTGGATCGGCTCTGTTTACCGCAACCTGGAGGAATGGGATGAATCCATCAAGTGGTTTGATAAGGTGCTTAAACAGTATCCCAGCTGGATCACCTATATGAACCTGGCTTACATGTATATTTGCCAGGGGCTACCTGAAAAAGCCCGGGAACTGCTGCTGGAACAAAAATCAATTTTTGCGGATAAGGTGCTGTACCATAAAATACTGGCTTTTTCCTATCTCTATCAAAAGCAATTTGACCAAGCCCGAAGGGAAATCAAAGAAGCCCTGAGGCTGGCTCCGGATATGGATGAACTGACCGCTCTGGCAGGTCATGTTCATTTGATTACCGGAGAGCCGGAAAAAGCCCGGCAAATCTACCTGGATTTAAAAGAAAAAAATAACCTTGAATCCGCATTGCTGGGATACCGGTGTATGGCCCAATTTTACCTGGCCCGGGGGCAGCTCGAAAACTGTAAAAAAGAGATCCTCGCTGGAATTGAACAATCAGCAGAGTCCGAACAAAAAAGCCAGAGGCTGAATTTTCTGGTATTTCTGGCCTATCTGTACATTCAACAAGGGGATTATGAATCCGCACGGTCAACCTGTCAATCCATCCTGGACCTGGCAGAGCCAAAACTATATGACTCCCAGGTTCTGAATGCCCTGCATCTTCAGGGACTGGCTCTTCTGAACCTGAATCAGATACCGGCAGCACTGGAAAAGGCGGATGGCTTAAAAAATCTACTGAAAAAAACCGGCTTTAAAAAAGGGATGAGGCATGTCCATCATTTACAGGGCTGTGTGGCCCGGACCCGGAAACAATATTCCCGGGTCCTGCACAGTTTAAAAAAAGCTTGTCTTTATACCTCCACCATTCCGATATTCAAAATTATGACGGGTCCGTCTTTTTATCAGGACTCTCTGGCTCGTACCCTGACAGATAACGGTCAGATGGATCAGTCCATATCCTTTTATGAAAAAGTGGTTTCCCAGCCCCTCAACCTGCTGATGTCAGGAGACATTTATGTACGGGGTTTTTATTGGCTGGGTAAACTTTATGCTGACCGGGGGTGGAAAGGGAAGGCCATTGAAAACCTGGAACAATTCCTGAAGTTATGGAAAGATGCCGATTCAGCACTCCCGGAAATCGCAGAGGCCAAAAATATGCTAACAAAATTCAAAAGAATCGAGAGTCCGTAATCACATCATCAAATCTGTTTTTTCCCTTGATAGGGAATTATTTTCTGTCTCTTTCCAGAAAATTCGCTTTTCATCAATGATTATTCTCTGGCTCTCACACAACCAACTGGGGATTTTGCCATTTATGGATCCAAAATTAGCTGCTGCCACCGGACATATTTGGCAATCCTTCAGATATGGGCAGAACACACAATCTTTCCTGTCGGTAAAAAACTGTTCCTGGCTTAAAATCGAATGATTTTTCCTGGTGGGTTCATAAATTTTTCCATGGTTTCGGATGAAATCATCCAGGGTGCCAAAACAGTACCTGTTAAATTCCCGGCCCGTTTCCTGGTCTTGGAAGTGATTGGCAAACAGATGGCACCCCCAGAGCTTCGTATCAGGACCCAGGACAAAGCGGTCTTTGCCGGCAGCACAGCTGAAAATACCCCACCCGGTATGTTTCCGGTATGAGGACAGGGGAATCTCATGGGTGCCCCAATACCGGTCTATAAGATCCTTTCTCAGCATGCGCAATTGATTTTTATAGATTCTTAGGGCCTTTGAATCCCATTCTTCGTTAAACGCCAGCGAAAAATCATGGTTCTTTACTCCCAGATCCTGAATAAACCGGATTGAATCAGCTAAAAGCCCGATAGTCCGGGGAGAAAACACGCTGTTCACCTGAAGATTAATATTCTTCAGGTCCTGCAGTTTTTTCAAAACCCGTATTGTTGGTGCCAGACTCTCCTTTGTCCGTCCCTGATCCTGGGCCAATCCGTCAAAACTGAGCAACACCGTGAATTGGTGACTGTTTAAAAATTTCAGAACTTTGTCATTAATCAGGCTGCCATTGGTGGAAATACCGAAGCTGATTTCATTTTTTGACTTTTTATTCCTGGTTTTAATCCAGCTCACGATCTCCTCTATCTGCTGAAACCGCAGCAGGGGCTCGCCGCCGTAAAAATTGAAATGACACTCCCGTTCCAGCCTGGGAAAGAAAAAATCCAGACATTTTTTAATCTCAAGTGTTTCCAGGTTTCTCTCGGTGTGGTTCTGGTAGCAGTAACTGCACTTAAAATTGCAGTTTTCAGTGAGGATAAAGGTAAGCATCGAGGTCTTCATTTTCTTCTTTATGATATTGAAGCCGTCAACTGAAAAGAGATCAATACCCGAATAGCCTGCTCCTCAATTTGTCTTATAGAGAATCATCCGGATTTTCTGATAAAAGACTTTTTATTAGAGTATCGCCCCCACAATTATTTTCCCACACTTAAACGGGCCCTCGGGAGGATAAAAGATCAGATGGCAGACATTTAAGGCACCTTGACACCGATTCAATCGATCATTGAATTCCTTCCAGTCATCAATCCCGGGATTCATTTTCACCAACCCGGGAATTTCAATGATAAAATTGCCGATATAGCGAATAAGCACATGAATATTGGGAATCTCAACACCCTCAATTTCTTTTGGCGGTTTTGGACCCACTCCACCCACATCGCCCGATGGAATAGTTCCGCAATGCAAACGTACGGGCCATATAAAAATTTTTCGAATATCCTCCAGTAATACCTGGCAGACATTGTTTTTTTTAGAAAGTGCTTTCCATTCCACCTTGGTTAAAGCCTTTAATTCTGATTCATCTGTAGGAAGTGAATCCAGATAATTCCCGACATAACTGAGATACACTTGAATATTGGGGGTTTTACGTCTAAAACACATATTTCCCTCCTTTTTTGTTTTTTTACCCTTTAAAATGTAATATATTTACATTTTATTTCTTTTTTTCTAAAAAAGTATCTTCAGCAAAATAATTTTAAAGAATAAAAAAAAATTTTTCAACAATATAAGGTTTTTTTTTGAAAAAAAGTTAAGAAGAATGTGAAATCACATTAGTAAAAGATATGTTTATACTCAATTCGCAATGGCCTGGCGATGTTTACGCCAATATAACCAATTTAATTTCTTTATTCTTTAGCCTGACCCCGGTTATTCGGTTATGCGGTTATTCAGGATTTCCTGACCAGACCCAGATCAATAAGCGTCTTGCTCCAATTCATAAACCAGTATATCCCTCGAATTTAAAAAAATAAAAAAATTGCAATAAATTTCCTTTTTTGTTATAAAAAATGG
>DAOWKX010000116.1 GCA_030639705.1 Candidatus Aminicenantota bacterium | reverse complement strand
GCATTGATTTCAGATACAAATTTAAGTCCAAGAGTTTTCTAAGCTTATCTCTGAAACGGTTTCTGACTGATTTCATCTATTCAGATAAACGCAATGCCAACGGCTATGATTTCAGCCTGGGCTTACGATTCCCAAAATTCGGGTTTGAATCCAAAATCAATGGGAATATCATATTCGGAGTCAAAACCTATCAGCAGGATTATTATAATAAAAATTATGTGGAGTGGATAGGAAAAACCAATATTACCTATGCCTCGGGTCATTTTAAATACAGTGTGATATTGAGCCGGGACTTCAGTTATCAGGTATGGCAGATCAGTCCGGTAATCAATACCTATTTGAATGCAATGGTTGATTATTATTTTTCAAAAAAGCTATTTGCCGGTGCCGGATTCAGCTATGGCCGACTGGATTTCAAAGAGCCTTTCATTATTGGCTGGGAGAGAATATTTGTCCGAGCAGATTACGGGACCCCGATATTAAGGCTGGGTTTAAAAACATTTTATGATTACTGGATAATCCTGAGCCTGAGTTTTTCCAGCTGGGATTCTGATCAGTATTATTATTATGATGATAAAAACAGGACATTTTTATCCATATCGATTATGAAATTATAAAGGAGGAAATAAGGTGAAGCAAAAAATAGTTTTAGCTGTGTTTATATTTTTACTGGTAATATCTTTTCTACAGGCAGCCTCTGATTACAAGATCGGGCCAAAGGATATCATCAAAATATCGGTCTTTAAACTGGATGAGTTGAATACCGATGTGAGGGTGTCGGAATCCGGATATATTGCTATTCCTTTATTAGGTAAAATCAAAGTGGAAGGCTTGACCTCGATTGAACTGGAACAAAAATTGAGTGAAAAATTAGAGGAAAAGTATCTTCAGAATCCCCAGGTCACGGTTTTTATCAAGGAGTATATGCACAACCGGGTGTTTATTTTAGGTGCGGTCCGAAGACCCGGGGCCTACAGCATGTTAGGTAAAAATACCCTGCTCCAGATGATTGCCTTAGCTGAAGGCTTGTCGGAATTTGTGGCCGGGAATCAAATTCTGATCATTCGGGGGGATAAAAAGATATTTATTGAAATTGCAGACCTTCTTGATGATTTTAAACCCGAGTCAAACATTGCAATCATACCCGATGACCTGATAATTATTCCCCAGGAACGAACCCGGTATATCTATGTGATCGGCCAGGTCAAGATGCCAGGCCTTACCGGGATCAAAAAATCCGGCGGAATTACCCTGCTGGAAGCCATTGCCCGAGCCGGCGGATTCACGGATAAAGCATCCCGGTCAAATGTGATATTGCATCGCAAAATAAAGGAGAAAATAAAAATATTTAAATTTGATGTAAAAGATATCTTATTCGGAAAAAACAAAGATTTCGAAGTGGAAGAAGGGGATATCATTTATGTTAAAGAGAGTATTTTTTAATAAAAACTGAGGAGTTGATCTATGGAGGGAGAAAAAGTCGTCATTGAAAAAAGAGAAGAAGACATCGATATCAAGGAATTAATTGAAAAATTAGTCAAACATAAAAAAATCATTTTTATAAGTGTGGGGGTATGTCTCTTTTTAGCTTTGATTTACATTTTGTTCAGTAACCCGGTCTATAAATCCCAGTCAATCATCCTGATGGAACCGGAAGCTACTAAAAATCTGGTGGCCAAAGAGAGTGATTCTCAAATCTCCAATTACATTATTCGAAAAGAATACATGGAAACTCAGAAAGAAATACTTCACAGTAAATATTTGGCCAAAGAAGTTGTCAGAGAATTGAAGCTCTATGAGAATGAAATTTTTAATCCTGAAAAAGAAGATTATAATGAGGCGCTGTTAAATGGTATCGCATTCAATTTAAGGGAAAATATGATATCGGTTGATTTCATGAGAGATACCCGGCTGGTAAAAATAGGAGCACGATCTGTTGATCCCCGGTTGTGTGCCAAAATTGTTACAACCCTGATCAAGAAATATAAAGAATTCATGATTGAGAAAAAGTTCGAGACCACCAGAGATACCATCACCTATCTGGAGAATCAAATAAAAATAGTCAAAGACAAATTGTCAAAAAAAGAGCGGCAGTTGCAATTATTCGGTGCCCAGAAAGATCTCTTTTATGTGGAAAATGAAGCAAGCACGGTCTTGAAACGGTT
>DAOWKX010000267.1 GCA_030639705.1 Candidatus Aminicenantota bacterium | reverse complement strand
CGTCTTATTCAAGTCCCAGCCTACCTCCCCCGAAAACGCGCTCTATGCCCGGCCACTTACCACAAAGAATTCGGAGAACCTGGCTATCGACCAGAAAATCTCCCAGTTGAAGCAATTGAAAAATAAAAAGGGGATCTCGGCTGCCTCACGTTTATTAATTGCCTCCCTTTATTTCAGAAAAGGGGATTTTAAAAAGGCTAAAGAGACCCTGGATACCTTTTCCGGGAGCGAGCTCAAACTCATCAATGACCAGAAAAAACTACTGGAAGCAGAAATCTTGAACGCTATTAACCAAGAGCGGGAAGCCATCGACAAACTGAACAAACTGCTGGCAGACGGAAAATCAGAAATCGCCAAAGATTTCATATTATTACGGATCGCCAAAATTCAAATAGGGGCAGACCAAGAAAAATCAGCCGCAACCAATCTGAATAAACTTGTTAGTGAATTTCCTGAATCCCTGTATGCCAGAGAGGCCAGTACCCTGTTGAAGATTCTGGAAGAAACCCCATAATTTATTATCCATCATTGAAGTACTAAATTTGATTTATGATGAAGAAAACCAGCGGATCTTTGATTGGTTATTTCAGTCGGTTGGTTGTCCAAAAAGGGGGGATAAATTTGGCTCAGGGAAAACCCGGTTTTCCTCCCCCTTCTGAACTGCTCCAAATATTAAAAAAAAAATCAGGTCATCACCACCTTCAACAGTATGCCCCTGGAAACGGTGACTTTGATTTATTGAATCTTCTGGCAAAACAGTATTCTCAATATTCTCCTGTTAAGAGCGATAATTTTGTTGTTGTCCAGGGAGCCACGGAGGGTATCTTCCTCACTTTTTTTTACCTGACCACCCGATTGCTATCACCCTATTCTGCACTCTCGTTTACCCCAGTTTATGAAAGCTACCCGGAATTGGCAAAAACCCTGAATATTCCATTTGAATACTTTGATTTTGAAAAAGACCTGACTATCAATTTCAAGAGACTTGAAGAGGTCATACGTGAAAAGAAAGTAAAGATTGTCTTCGTAACTTCCCCCGGTAATCCTCTGGGAAAAGTATGGGAAAAAGATGAAGTAACCAAACTCATCACTCTTTCCAAAAAAATGGATTTCTTCATCATTTTTGATGCTGTTTATATGGACATATTTTTCCATGAAAGACCCTTTAATCCCCTTCAGGTTTCTTCCATTTTCAAGGGGTATGACAAACTATTCTACATCGGCTCATTTTCAAAGATGCTCAGTATCACAGGATGGAGAATAGGATATGTTATAGCCGAAAAAACACATATGGCTAAAATCAGGGCCATCCACGATTACACCGGTTTAAGCGCCCCGACACTGTTCCAGAGTGTGATAGTCGATTACCTCAGCCAATTCAACTTCGGTATTAAATATCTCGACTCCATACGAAGCAAATGCAGACAATCATATCTGTTTATGAAAGGAGTCCTTGAAGAATTGAATTTCACCATTCCTGAAATCGGGGGAGGGTATTTCTTATGGGCCGGGCTTCCAGACAACTATCAAGATGGATACCGGTTTGCCCTTGAACTGTACAAACGAGTCAAAGTGGGAATTGTTCCGGGGGAAAATTTTTCTCACACCCAGAAACAGTATGTCAGAATAAACATTGCCCTTGACTTTTCTGTTATTCAACAGGGAGCCGGGAAAATAAAATCATTTTTTAGCAACGGTTGAGGGGTGACAGCCAGGTGACAATAAACAGGAAATTATTTTTCCCCTTCACTCTTTCGATTATTATTTTTGTTCAATTTATCACGAACTATATCCGTGGCGGTTCTAAAATCAACCTTGCCGCTCCCCATCTTGGGAAGGTCATTTAGCAACACAAATTGCCTGGGCAAGGAAATATTGGGTAATCTTTTGGTTAATTTTCTTAAAACATCATCGGTATCGATGGCTTTGGTTATGGCCACAACAATTCTGGCACCCTTGAGTGAATCCGGGACCTCCACCACACAATAATCAACCTCATCAGGAATCAGGTCATCTAATTCTGATTCAATTCTTACCAGGGAAACCATTTCGCCACCGATTTTTACGAAACGCTTCAATCTTCCCCGATGCCAGAGAAATCCTTCCTCATCCATTATCCCCATATCTCCGGTATCATACCAACCATCTTCAATTCTCAATGATGTCTCTTCAATATCATCAAAATATCCTTTCATTACCAGATCACCCTTCACCTCGATTTTCCCTTCCTGACCGGGACTCAGGACCTTACCGGATGCAATATCGGTGATTTTGACCTGAAGGTTAGGAAGGGGTTTGCCGATACTGCCGGCTTTGTTTTCTCCAGGACCATTCACTGAAATGACCGGACTGGTTTCCGTTGTACCATAACCCTCGAATATCTCAAGATCATGTTTCTCGATAAAGGATTTTCTGAGCCCTTCTGATAATTTATCTGCTCCCGTAACCGCTAGCCATACTGTTTCGAAATCTCCCGGATTGGATTTCCTGAGGTACCCGCTAAAAAATACAGGAGTGGCCAGCATGATGGTTACTTTTTCCTCCCTGATGATCTGGCACACTTTATCATATTCCAGAGGATTGGCATAGGTGACTACAGCCATGCCATAATTCAAGGGAAGCCATAAATTGGTATTTTGTCCAAAAACATGAAAAAAAGGCAAAATACCTAACATGATATCATCTCTGGAAATCTTAAATTTCGTCAAGATAGCATCAATATTGGAAAACAAATTTTTATGGGTTAATTGAACAGCTTTGGGGTCTTTTTCACTGCCGCTGGTGAATAAAATCACAACATCATCATCCGGTTCACCCTGATAAATACTCTTTAACAGCAGTTTTGTGGGCAATTTTGACTGAATAGCCGCTTTTAACTTATCCTTTGTGGTAATTTTATCCATAATATCTTCAATAAATACCATCCCCGGAACCAAACGACACCCGATTTTCTCGAGCAACGCCCGGGAGGTAATGATGATTTTAAAACCGCATTTTTTTTGTGCATATTCACAATTCTCAGCTGCGCCGGTGGAATAATTAATCATCACCGGAACTTTACCTGAAAGAACAATACCCAGAATAGTGAGTATGGACCCCGCAGAATTGGGAATCATCACCCCGATAAAGCCCTCTTTATAGGATTTCAGTTTCTTCATCAGGATGAGAGCCCCAATCAGTGCTTTGGAGTAGGATACTTTTCGGCCCAGAGTGCGGTCAATTATCGCAAATCTCTTACCATTCTTTTTGGCTGTCCTAATAAATTCATGGTGTAGCTGCATTTTTTCCTCCTTAAAAATTTTTCAGCAAATATAAATTTCAAATATAGCATAAAAATATTTTTTTTTAAATAAAATGAATTTTATTAATCACTGTGCGGCTATTAGTTGACAGTTATGGGGAAATATGATAGATTTAACACTCAATTCGGGCCGTTAGCTCAGAGGCAGAGCACTGGCCTTTTAAGCCGGGTGTCACTGGTTCGAATCCAGTACGGCTCATTTTGTGGCCCGTTCGTCTATCGGTTAGGACACAGGGTTTTCAACCCTGCAAGAGGGGTTCGATTCCCCTACGGGCTACTTGATCTATCCCCAAGGATTTTTATTCTATTGGGTGTTCTCCTGTTTTCAAATTCGAATTGCCCTGGTGAAAAGAATCTGATACAATCAAGCTTAAATTTGTATTATTATGGACAAACAAGAGACAACCCTATCATTTGTAAGCCTCGGATGCTTTAAGAATATTGTGGATACTGAAGTTCTGGGAGGAATGCTGGAAAATCATAATATCAAGATTGTATCCACTTATGAAGATTCAGACTGGGTGGTAATCAACACCTGCGGTTTCATTCAGGAAGCCAAAGAAGAAAGTATTGACGAAATCCTAAGGGCACTGGAAAGAAAAGAAAAAGGTGAAATAAAAAAAGTTGCCGTCATCGGATGCCTGACCCAGCGGTACTATCAAGATTTAAAAAAGTATTTTAAAAATGCGGATATTATCTGGGGGGTCAATGATTTTTCACAATTGGCCCGATTGATTGCCGCAAACAAAAAGCAAAACTATTCCGATAAGGGACTCTTTTTATACGATGAAAACCATGAACGAATCATTATCACCACCCCAAATACAACCTTTATAAAAATTTCAGAAGGCTGCGACATGACCTGTAGCTTCTGTGCCATTCCACAGATTAGAGGTCCTTATCGTTCCAGAACCACACTGTCTATCGTGAAGGAAGCTGAAAAATATCTGGCTATGGGATTCCAGGAAGTGAATATCATTTCCCAGAATACCACTTATTTTGGAAAAGATAAGGGACAAAAATCATTATTGCCCCGGTTGCTCAAAGACTTATCAACTCTGGGTTTTAAATGGATTCGGGTGCTGTATTTAATGCCTGAAGAAGTTGATGAGGACATCGTTGAAGCATTTTCAAATCCATCCATACTCCCCTATTTTGATTTACCTTTTCAACACCTATCCCCCGCCATATTAAAACGGATGAAAAGAGGCGGTGGAATACAAAAAAACCTGGAATTAATCAATACAATCAGAAAAGAATACCCGAATGGAGTCATCAGATCCACCTTCATCGTGGGATTTCCAGGAGAAACTGACCGGGAATTCCGGCAACTGGTTCAGTTCACCAGGGATTCAGCTATAGAACGGATTGGAATATTCGGGTTTTCACCGGAGGAAAACACCCCGGCATTTAACCTGAAAAACAGGGTTTATTCTAAGGTGATTGAAGAACGCAAAAACACTTTAATGGATATTTCCGACCAGAACATACAGATTTTTAATAAACGCCTTCTCAACACAATCCAGGAATTTATTCCCCTGGGCCCCTGGGAAAATAATTCAACCATCGGTAGAATCAAATCTCAAGCCCCTGAGGTGGACGGATTTACCCAGATAAAATCACCCTTTGACGAAGATTATAAAATAAAAAAAGTGAGAATAACCGGATTTAAAAATGAATTTCTATACGGAGAAATGATATGAATAGAATTTTATTAACCGTGGCTACTTTTTTTAATATCGGCAGAATCACAATCGCCCCGGGAACCTGGGCATCGTTGGTTACTACCGCTACCTTATTTGTCATTCGTCCCTATATTCATTCTCCCATTTCGGGAATCATCTCTTTGGTACTCATTATCATCATGGGTATTCCTGCAGCCGGATATGCTGAAAAATATTTCAATAAAAAAGACCCTCATGAATGTGTCATTGATGAAGTGGCAGGACAGATGCTTTGCCTGATTTTAATTCCCTATTCCCTCACCTTTTATTTGGCTGCATTCTTTATTTTCAGAATTTTTGATATCTTTAAACCTTTTCCGATCAGGCAGGCTGAAAAAATTGGGAGCGGTCTGGGAATTATGATGGATGACCTGATCGCTGGATTATACACTGCGGGGATTTTACGATTGGTCATGGTGTTAAAACCACTGATTTTTTAAATCTCCCAACCCAATCCACCACAATGCTGAAAAATATAAAAGTTTAAATTACCTTAAATCACCAATCCATAAAATTTTCAGAAAAAATAAAAAAGTGTTGATTTTTATTCAAAAATATATTATATTAAACGTATACGGTTACGTTTGATATTTTAAACCAGTACGTTAGGAGTCAACATGAAAGACTCAATCTTAATAAAGGAAGAGTTTTTATCCAAAGCCAAAATTTCGGAAAAATTACTCCTGGAAATGGAGGCTGTAAAAATTATCATGCCTTCCGGTTTCACTGAAAACAATATTCCTTTCTATACTTCAGATTCATTAGAGCAAATAGCATATATTAAAAAATTATTGGAAATAGGCTATGGTTTGGATGAAATAAACCGGATAACCCGGAAAGTGGGATTGCCAAAAACCCGTGCTCTAAATAAACAACCTGTGACAAAGAAGAGATTGACAATCGGAGGACTGGCAGAACGGGTCGGCATCAGTACCCGAACCATTAAACACTGGGAAGAAATCGGAATTATTGAAGCTGATATGCGAAGTGAAGGGGGATTCCGACTGTATTCGGAAATTTATATTTATTTATGTAATCTTATCAAAGATCTACAATTATTCGGATATTCTCTGGAAGAAATAAAAAAAATCTCAGATCTATTCCGTTTGTTTTTACAAATCGAAGCCAATAACAACCGGTTTTCAAAAAGAGAAACCGACCAAAAACTGAATAAAATGCTGAGGGAGATTAAACTGTTTTTAAACAAAATGAAGCTCTTAAAAGAAGGCATCAATCGCTGGGAGGAACTACTGAACAAAAAAACAAAAGAGATCAACAACTTCAAAAGAAAAAATCAGAAAAGGACACCCATAAAAAAGGGAGAAAAAAATGGCTAAAATTGTCTTCATCGAACCAAAATCCCCGAACCTGCATATATTTTCATTATTTAAGTTGCCCCGTCTGGGAATTTTCATACTTGGAAGCCTGATGAAAAAAAGAGGTTGGGATGTAGACATTTTTGTTGAGGATATCGAAAATATACAGTGGAATAGTATCAAATCCGCAGATATGATTGGTATTTCCACAATCACTTCAACAGCCCCCCGTGCCTATATGATTGCAGACAAGGCCAGAGAATATAACTTACCGGTGATGATGGGAGGGCCTCATGTCAGCTTCCTGACAGACGAAGCGCTCGAACATGCAGACTTTGTAATCAGAGGTGAGGGAGAAGAGGCGTTAATGAAATTTATAGATGCCTGGGAAAATCATGGTGACTACTCAGGTATTCCGAACTTATCATACAAAATGAATGGAAGCCACTTCCATAACCCCGGTATGGTTCTCTGCCAGAACCTGGATTCAATCCCTTTCCCGGACTTCTCTCTATTCAGGGGAAATACAAACATCATAAGTAAAAAAAGGGCTGTCCCCATACAAACCTCAAGAGGCTGTCCCTATAACTGTTCATTCTGTTCAGTCACCCCCATGTTTGGAAGGAAATACAGGTTCCGATCAACTTAAAATATCTTAGAAGAATTAAGACAATATCAGGACCAGAGCAATAATATTTTCTTCTATGACGACAATTTTTCGGCAAACCCCGACCATACAAAAAAATTACTAAAAGCAATGATCGCGGAAAAATTTAAATTCAAATGGTCTACCCAGGTCAGGGTGGAGATCGCAAAAGACATCGAATTGGTCAAGCTAATGAAAAAGGCCGGATGCCATACACTTTATATCGGATTCGAATCCACTAATCCGGATAGCCTTGAAGCCATGAAAAAAAACCAAAAGGTTGAAGATATTGTTCAGGCGATCACCATACTCCAGCGTCACCATATTCATATCCATGGTATGTTTATGCTGGGCTTTGATAACGACAACTGGAATACAGTCAAAGAGACAGTTAAATTTGCCCGGCGCTCCAAACTCACTTCGGTTCAATTCCTCATTTTAACCCCGCTGCCCGGCACTGACTACTTTAAAAATATAAACGACCAACGCCGGATTCAATTCAAGGATTGGAGTCTGTATGATGCGCATCATGTGGTATTTAAACCAAATCATTTTACCATGTCAGAACTCCAAAAAGCCCAAATCTATGGCCATAAAAAATTCTACTCGAGGTTCCAGAAAGTAAAAAAGTTGGTTTTTGGAAATTTCATCGGGTTCTTCGTCAATATTTATGCCCGGCACTTAAATCGAACCTGGAAGAAAAAAAATAAAATTTTCCTGAAAACCCTTGAGCTTCTCAAACCCAATCAAATTGCAGATATTTTCATTGATTACCGGGAAAAGATATCCTTGAACTGGGTTGAAAAATTTCGTATACCCAAAATGATTGAAAAAAAATTGCAATGAATGCTTCCGGGAATATCTTCTTCGCTCCCTCCGGGGCACGCTTAGAAGAAATTCCCTCACGCTCAATTAACATACATTACAATTAGAAAAACTGAATACTTACCTCGATTGATATTGATTTTCAGAGTAAAATTTAGTAGAATAAACATTACCGTCTGAAGGAGGAACTCAAAATGGCAAAAGTATGTGAAATATGTGGGAAGAAGCCTGTCACAGGTCACAACGTAAGCCATTCTCATAAATTAACCAAAAGAAGATGGCTGCCCAATTTACAAAAAATAAAAGTAAATGTTAATGGCAAAGTGAAACGAATGAGGGTTTGCACCCATTGTATCCGAGATGGAAAGATAGAAAAAGCCATATGATATATTATTAAAACAATAATGGCTTTTGATTTAAATCAACTGTCACAGAAAAAAAGAGTCGGTGTCATCGGAGGAAACCTGCCGGATCCGGACTCTTTAAAAAAGGCAAAAAAAATGGGAGAACTGATTGCCAGAAACGGATATATTCTACTCAGCGGGGGTATGAAAGGTGTGATGGAGGCTTCAGCAAAAGGGGCAAAATCCGCCAATGGTTTCGTTGTTGCTATCCTGCCGGGAAAACAGAAAGAAGAAGCAAATCCTTACGTGGATATTGCCATACCCACCGGACTGGGATATATGAGGAATGCGCTGGTTGTTTTAAATTCAGATGTATTGGTCGCCATTGACGGCCATTATGGCACCCTGTCTGAAATTGCCTACTCTCAAATATACAATAAAAAAGTTTTTGGATTAAACACCTGGGATATTAAAGGTATTATCTCTTTATCATCCCCCGAAGAGGTTATCAATAGAATCAATCACTATTTTCAGAAGCGCTCTTCTCGAGACTTATTCGAATAAGAGACCGATATAGTTGTGGTTTATAATTACAAAGTAATCATCCATTTTGACGGCACCGAATATTATGGATGGCAATTTCAAACTCCGGAAATAAAAACAGTTCAACGTGAATTGATCAATGCCCTTAAAATCATTGCCAAAAAAAAAGTAGTGGTCACCGGCAGCAGTCGAACCGATGCCGGAGTTCACTCCCTTGGATTAACCGCAAACTTTCATATTAAAATCAAAATCGAAGCCAGTTCACTGAAACGGGCTTTAAATGCATTGTTGCCAGGAGATATCCGAATCATGGACTGCCAGCACATGGATAAATCCTTTAATGCCAGATACCATGCATCCAGAAAAACCTATACCTATAAGATATTCTTTGGCCAGGTCCAGTCACCCTTTAACTGCAGATACTCCGTACATATTCCCTATCCACTCAATCTGAAAGCCATGCGGAAATCATTGAAATATTTCCGTGGCGAAAAAAATTTTTCCAGTTTTACTTCAGATGAACCAAACAAAAAACGAATCAGGGAAATATCCAAATTCACCATGAAAGTGAAGGGAGAAACCATTATTTTTTCCGTTACCGGGAAAAGTTTTCTTCGTTATATGGTTAGAAACATTATCGGTACCATCATTGATGTGGGAAGAGAGAAAATCAACCCGGAGGATGTCCCCGCAATTTTTGAAGCCAAAGACAGACGAAAAGCCGGCCAGACTGCTCCGGCAAAAGGTCTCACCCTGGAAAAAGTAGAGTATTAGAGTTTTTATTGAATAACAGTTAAATCCCCTTTACTAATAATTCCGAATACCTTATAATATCGCTATGCGAGCCTTCATCGGCATGAAGCTGGACACTCCCACCAAAGGAAAAATTGCCAACGCTCTTAAACCATTTAAAAAAATTGCTACCCCAATCAGGTGGGTAAAACCTGAAAACTGGCATCTAACCATTAAATTTATCGGCGAAGTTGATGCGGAAAAGAAAGGAAAAATAACAGAAATATTAAAGAGAACCCGGTTTCAGATTCAACCCTTCGAAATCGTCATTTCAGGGTTTGGAAAATTTGGACGGGGAAATGACCTAACCATATTCTGGGCAGGTATTGAAGAAAATGAAACCTTGAAAAATATTTATACCCAGGTTGAAGATGTTTTGGAAAAAATTAAAATAAGCCGGGAAATCAGAGAATTTAAACCCCATTTAACCATTGGAAGAAATCGCAAACCCTTCAACTTCAAATCTTTTACCTCCCTTATGGAGAAAAATCATTCCCAGCCTATTGCCCGTTTTAAATCCAATGGGTTCCAAATATATCAGAGCATGTTGACAAGCGAGGGCCCAATTTATACTATATTAGAGGAGATTACCTTTTCAAATGCATGAAATACTTTTTATAGTGCTCTCATATCTTTTGGGTTCAATCCCCGTCGGATTTATTGTATTCTATATGACTGAAAAAAAAGATATCCGGAGAGAAGGAAGTGGAAATATCGGTGCCACCAATGTATTCCGGTGCGGGGGAAAAGTTGCGGGACTCTCAACCCTGATACTCGATATTCTGAAAGGCTTTTTGCCTGTCATATATGGATTATCACATTTTGATTACCCGGTTATGGGTGTACTCGGAGGAGCCGTTGTTATCACAGGCCATATTTTTCCCCTGTTTCTTAAATTTAAAGGTGGAAAGGGAGTGGCCACTTTTGCCGGAGTTTTGTTAGCCTATTCCATTCCCGCTTTCCTTATTTTTTTCATGGTTTTTATTCTGACCGTGATCGCCACAAAATATATTTCAGCCGGATCAATGCTGGGTGTTATATCGTCTTTCTTTTTTTTTCTTTTCAGCCAGATCGTGGAAATAGCAATGATCATATTTGTGGTTACGGTTTTTATTATTATCAGACATAAAACTAATCTGAAAAAAATTTTTTCCAATACCGAAAATAAACTGGGTTTTGGTAAAAATGGATAAAATATTAGTTGTTGGCGGAGGATCCTGGGGGACTGCTTTTGCAAACTATCTTACTTTAAAAAACCAGACTATTAAAATCTGGATCAGGGAAGAGAGCGTCATCCAATCTATAAAATTGAAAAGAGAAAATTCTATTTTTCTGCCTGGCATTAGCTTATCAAAATACCTCATTCCGGTTTCAGATTTGGAATCAGAGGTCCGGGAAGCAAAAATTATTATTTTTGCTGTTCCGTCCAAATTTATCCGTCAAACTTTTTATCGTCTTAAAAATATTCTTCATAAAAAAATACTGGTTAATCTATCCAAAGGATTTGAGTCAGCATCCCTAAAAACAATATCAGAACTTGCAACTGATATAATAGGACCGGATACCATCAATCAGTGGGTAACGTTATCAGGCCCATCATTTGCTAAAGAACTGGCTCAAAATTTTCCAACTGCTGTTGTTGCCGGCTCAAAAAATGAAACCATTCTGAAACAAATTCAGCAACGATTCTCTTCCAACATTTTACGGATATACAGAAGCGGGGATTTAACTGGCATCGAAGTTGCCGGTTCACTGAAAAATATCATGGCCATTGCATCCGGGATCGCCAACGGGTGTGGATATGGTTATAACACCACGACAGCCCTGATTACCCGGGCCAACATGGAAATTTCCCGGTTTGGAATTCATATGGGAGCAAAAAAAGAAACGTTCTGGGGCCTGGCTGGAATCGGCGACCTCATATTGACCTGTTTTGGTTCTCTATCTAGAAATTTCCAGCTGGGTGTCAGAGTGGCAAAAGGAGAATCACTGGAGGAAATCGAAAAAACAAATGTCATGATAGCCGAGGGGGTTGAAACCACCAAAGCCATTAAATCATTATCAGATCAATTGAACATGGAAATGCCCATATCCTCCGAGGTATACCAGATTTTGTTCAATAAAAAAAAACCTGAAAAAGCCATTAAAGAGTTGATGAAAAGGAGCTTAAAACCGGAATGGAATTTAAGCTAGAATTTTCGTTAAATGATGAGATAAAAACTTTTTATCTGTCCAAAAATATCATCACTGCCGGAAAATTATCCAGCAATGATCTCCAGCTCGAAGATAAGACAATCTCCCGGAATCACTGTAAATTTGTAAAGACAGATAAAGGGTACAAACTGGTGGATCTCAAGAGCACAAACGGATCATATGTGAACGGTCAAAAAATCAAAGAGAGAATTCTGGAGACAGGTGACAATATAGCCCTGGGAAAAACAATTCTCAAATTTCTATCGGTTCCCAAAAATGAAAACTATCATGACATTGACGACCAGAAGATATCAATGGTTCTTCCCCTTTCAGAAGAGCTAAGGGTCGAAACAAAACCTGATATCGAGAGCACAGAACTCAATTTTTTAACCTCTTTAACCGAATTGGGAAAAAACCTCATCGCCTCCTCGAGCCTCGAAGACAGTTTCAAAAAAATTGGCCAGTTAATATTTAAATACATTAATCTGAAGAGGCTTTTTATTTTCTCTCTCGATGAGCAACAGGACGAGATACATCTGATACATTCCCAGACCAAAAAAGGAAAAGGCGTTATAAAAGTAAATATATCCAAAACAATTGCCATGAAAGCAATCAAAGATAAGGTTGCCATCCTGTCTTCCAACACCCGCGATGATTCGCGGTTTGATGGGGCGGAAAGTATTATTCTGTATGGAATCACATCAGCCATGTCAATCCCGATCTGGACAAAGAGTTCCATCTACGGTCTCATCTATGCTGATACCACCCACTTTGAAGAAATGTTCTGTGAGAAAGATCTGGAAATATTATCAATAATAGCAAATTTTGCCGGTCTATCCATCGAGGGGATTAACAGCCTGAACAAACTGAACCGGGAGAAAAAGATACGCACCAGATTGGAGAGATACCTTTCACCATCTGTAGTTTCAAAGATTATGGAATCCCAGGATGACATTTCCAATGAATTTCTTGACTACAAAGAATCCGATGCTTCGGTACTATTTTTGGATATCGTGGGTTTCACTCCAAAAGCTGAAAATATGAAGCCGGTGGAAACAGGAATTTTTTTAAATAACTTTTTCACAGAAATGACCGAAATCATTTTTAAATACCACGGAACACTTGATAAATATCTGGGAGATGGCATCATGGCTGTTTTCGGAGTTCCCTTTCCCATTGAGAACCATCCCGAATTGTCTATGTTAACCGCGCTGGATATGCAGGCCAGGATGAAAGAAATGAATGCCAATATCCCGGAGGCAAAAAAAATCAGAATCAGGATCGGTATAAATACCGGAAAACTGATTGCCGGTGACTTCGGGTCGCCCAAACGATTTGATTATACGGTTCTGGGCAACACCGTGAACATTGCCTCCCGCCTTGAATCATCAGTTGCAGGTCCGGATGAAATTCTGGTTTCAGAAGCTGTTTATGCCCGTACCCGGACACTATTTGAATTTAAAAGTCTGGGAGAAAAAAAATTATACGGTATAAAAAGGCCATTGAATGCCTATAAAGTGATAAAAAGGAAGGACAAATGAAAAAATTTATAATAATCGCAATCATGTTTATTTCATTATTTGGATGTAAAAAAAAGCCCAGCACCATACCCGGGAGTTTAAAACCCGGTTCTCCTGAATATATCATGAATCAGGGAATCTTTTATTTGAATGAAGGCAATATTATATTAGCAGAAAGAAAATTACTCACCGCCATCGCGAAAAAACCCAAACTTGAAGGCGCACTAAACGCCCTGGGCCTGGTTTATATGTATAAAAGGGAATTTGAACAGGCCGCATCCTATTATAAAAAATTGTTGGCCCTGAATCCCAGATTTTCAGATGCCTACAATTCTCTGGGACTGATATATACAGAGCTCAATCGATATAATCTGGCCAAAGAATATCTCTTAACTGCAGCCAATTCAAAGGGATACCGAACACCGGAAAATGCCTATGTAAACCTGGTAATGCTGGAGTTGAAACACAACAAACTGGAATCGGCAAAACGTTATATCGACAAAGCCATGGATAAAAACAGGAATTTTGCCCCGATATATAACCTTAAGGGAATCATTGCCAATAAAGAGAATAAATTCAATGAAGCATTAGCCAATTTTAAAAGAGCACTCTCTTTACTAACCGAAGAAGATGCAAACATCCTGGTGAACATGGGACAAGTCTATATAAAAATAGGACAAAAAAGAAAAGCCCTGGATGCCCTGGAGAAAGCCCTCACCAAAACCAATTCCAACCTGCTCAAACAAAATATCAGGAAATTGATTGAAACGCTTTCAAAATGAAACGTCCTGTAGAACTCTTTATTTAAAATACCGAACTCATTTCACCTTTTTTGCCGTAAATACACCGTTGGGTTCTATGATTTTCACATAAAAAGTTTGTCCTTAAAATTCAGATTTGTTCCACCTTTTTACCGGATATAATTGAAGGATTAAAGGTTTTTTCTTAAATCGATATTTTTTTATTCTGACGGTGAACTGGTAAAAATAGCGGTGCTGTCGTTTAAAATACCCTGGCTCTTTTATCACGCCCTTATGAGACCCTGAAGAGAACAGATTCAGGTCAGGCACTTTATGGTCAAAATAAAAAAATTCAGCAGAAATATCAGTTGATTCAGGATTTTCGCTTTCAATGATAAAGAAATCAGCTTTTTCCCGGGTGGAGATCAAATATCGGAAATTTCCCTGCTCTCTGATTTCAAACCTTTTCTCCTGAATCTTGCGAGGATAAGAAGAAACACCATGAACCAGATGAGGAATGGTGCCGGTTTTTGTAACCAGGATAGGATTATATAGCGGGGCTCTGGGGAAAAGACCAAACAGAACAAATGCAATAATAAAAAAAACAGACAATAACCAGTGAACCTTGATTTGCTTAAAGGGTATCAGGGATACCCCAATTAAAATCAGAACAATCAGGAGTGCGATGATATTGGGGAGATAACTCTCATTGGCGCTGGGTTTGGTGTAGGGCGGAATCGAACTGGGAACAGTCTTGATAAAAGAGGGTAATAATTGAGATACATTGATATAAATATTGCTCCACTTCTGGAAAATTAAACCGGGCCTGTATAAATAATCATGGGTGGTGGTCTGATACAGGGTGTAGGGATTGAATACCTGATAGGCAATAACCAAGAAAGAGTACAGTGGAATCCGCCAGAATAGTTTTTTTAAAAATCGATTCCGTGTCTCCAGATAATAAATAATACAAAACAACATCACAGTCCAGAGAATGGGTACCATATATCTTGCCTGCGGACAAACACCTGCTCTGACTGTGGAAAAACCATGATAGAATAAATAAACAAAACTGGCAATTGATATGAGTAAATGAGGTAAATAGGTCTTAAACTTTCTCAAGGCTATTATCAAGCCTGGGAAAAAAAAGAAATAAAAAGGACTATAAAGCAATAATCCATCACGTTGATCAAAAAAATAATCCAGCAGAGTCTCCACCCGGCTTTTAAAACTTATGCTTTTTACATTCTGAAAATATTCTCTGGTCTGGCTTTCGCTCATGACACCGGTGTAGATGGACATGGGAGAAAAATTACCATAGGCAAAATTCAGATATGAAAAAAAGACCAATTGAAAAAAAATCGGAAATAAAATGAATAAAATAGCTCTCTTAAAATCCTTATTTATAATAAAATAAATCAGAAAACCAATGCCCAGACCGTAGATAAAAATCACATACTTCATTCCCCAGAAAATCGTTATTGACAGTAAAAAGCCAGCCAACAGGATAGAAAAGTTGGATTTTCTCCGTACAAACAATAAAAGATAAAGGGAAAATAAAATCAGGAGAAGTACCTGAACCTCAGCAAAAATGTGGATCGACATGAAAAAAACCGGACTGCTAAAGCAAAAAACAATGGCAATCAGCAAAGCCATATTTTCCTTTTTCCATATTCTCAAACTGAACATATACACCAGAACAGCAATCAAAGCGGCAAAAAGGCCCAGATAAGAACGGATCAAAAAATAAAGAAGCGGCACGGGCAATTTAAAGAATAAGAACGGAACGAGTGTGAAAGACAGACCCGGAAGGTGAAAAGAATACCATTTTTTAAATCCCTTCCCTACTTTGGCATGGGATTGAAGGTGTTGATTTATAAACTCTTTATACTCATCCCTGGCATACTGGTTAAATACATTCAGGTCAAAATCTCTGGCAATTGACTGTGAGATGACAAGATAGTGGGCTTCATCACCTACCAGTCCGATCCCTTTTTGAACAATAAAAAAAGAAGCAATGATAAAAACGATTTCAGAAAAAACGAAAATTACCAGCAATCGTTTCTTTAATTTAAGCCGATTAAAAAAAAACAAACCCTTTTTCCCCAATTTAAACTGATGCCAACCCAGTATTAAGGTAAAAATGATTGAGATGAGCAACAGATTATTCACCCTTTGAATCCAGTCAAATTGATCCCAGTAAAATAGTCTGGCTAAAAAACAAAGCAATCCGGAAGAAAAAGGGAGCAACAACTTCCAGTAAAAACGGCGATACACCATGTCCGCAACAAAAACCATCAGGAGCAATACAATGGCACTAAAAAACAAAAAGGTTATTTTTTTTAAATGGAAAAAATAGAAAAAATATCCAGAAATTACGACAATTTTTAAAAAAAACGATTGGATGCGGTTCTTCATTTCTTTTAACAGAAAAATGGATTTTCATTATACTTCTAAAATCTTATCACTGTCAAATGAGAACATTATGCTTTTTTTTAATAAAACCCAAGTTATGATAAAATAAAACCCTCCGGCCAAACGAAACTCGAAAAATGAGCTATGGCGCCAATGATGAGGAAGTGATTTATGAAAGGGTTAAATTCTCTGATGAACTTCAGAAAAATATGGATTTTACCGGGTATCATATCACTTTTTGTCTCTTTATTGGTGGGAAAGGCCGGAATTTTAGTCATATCCCTTTCCGGAGCAGTCATTATCATCCTGGAACTTCTTTTTGATTTCAGAAAAAATATTCAGCAAAACCCGTATTTCCTGATGATATTTTCCCCCCTGTTTCTGATTCATTATTCTACAATCAATGATTTTATCATCCGAATAATTTGCTTT
>DAOWKX010000253.1 GCA_030639705.1 Candidatus Aminicenantota bacterium | reverse complement strand
TTCCTGTGTATCGGGTATAACCAGAGGGGCGATAATTTAATACCGAGAATATAGAGGATAAAAATAAAATACTCAAGCCTGTGTTTAAATGAAACCCTGTTTTTTTGCATGATTGTAAATCACCGAAAGAACATCTACACTCAATTGTAACCTATTTTTAATATAAATTAAAGGAATTCCGGCCAGGTCCAGATGGGCCAGCTTGATAAAATCTTTCTCCGTACAAACCAGGTATGTTGCCTTTGAATTTTGTCTCAGCCGGTCTAATTGTTTGATGTCTTTCTGGGTAAAATGAAAATGATCTCTGTAGGCTTTAAAAGCCTTTAGGTTAAAGGCAGAAAGGTCCGTTTGAAACCGGATGTTATCGCCCAGGGCTGAAAATCCCATGATAGAGGCATCATTGATTTCCAGGGATTGATGCTGCGGGTTATAGAAGCCTTCAGGTATGAATGAATAGCTTGCCTCCATGGGGAGTGAATGTTGTACTGATAAACGATGGTTTGATTTCAAAGCGGAACCGGATTCGGGGTGATAGCGGAGGATGATATCTTCTCCTCTCATTAAGCATTTGAAATGTCTTAAATAATAGTAGGGGTGATGGGGATTAATCAGCATGATTTTGAGATTTTTAGGTATGGAAGTGGACTGGAATCCGTCATCCAGAAGCATGATTTTGTTGTTTCTTGACCGGGCTTGCTTGAGGGATTTGTGCCGGTTTTTTCCGACATAAATATCCTGATCCGGAAAATTCCTTTTTAAGAGGATGGCCTCGTCGCCCACCTCGTCTACCGTGTTTTGGGCTGTGACCAGTGCTCCTTTTTGTTCGGATCTGGATCGATATCCCCGGGTAATAATGGCGAATTTAATTTTTTTTTGGCTCAGGTATTTACCTATAGCAATAACCAGAGCGGTTTTTCCCGTACCGCCAAAGGAAAGATTATCAATGGAAATAATATAGGCGTTGTCGTAATTTTTTTTTTTAAGCGATCGCTTTTTTAATACCAGGAAGGAGAGTGATTTGTAGAGTAAGGAAACCGGATTCAAAATAAAAATCAATCCCCTATTAAATTTCGAATATGTTTTAATATACATTCTGTCGATCCTTTTTTATCCATAACGGTTTGAGTGGCCCTGGTTTTTATTTTTTCAAGATCAATTGCCTCCAGCTGGTTCAGAGAACGGATAAAATCATTTCCATCCTTAATCAGCCGGTAGACACCGGTTTTAATCAGTTCATGACCGATAATCGGAAAATTATTATAATGGGGGCCACCTATAATGATTTTGCCCTGCACAGCCGGTTCATATAAATTATGGCCGCCAATTTTTTTCTCAAAGGTTCCCCCCATGTACACGATATCTGAAATGGCCAGAATATTAAACAGATATCCAATCCGGTCAAATATAAGCAGACATTTATCCAGATCGATTGTATTTGAATCAGACCAGACCGAATAGGGGATTCCCTGCTGTTCCAGCTGCTGCCGGAGTTTTTGGATGCGGTCAGGGTGTCGTGGAACCATGACCAAGGCAAAGCGTTTTTTCAGAGCTTCAAGGGCAGGGATTATGATTTTCTCATCGCTGGGGTGGGTGCTGGCAAAGCCAATTATTTTTTTCCGCGGTTTAGCGGTCTTCAGGTATTTCATGATTTGGTTTTCAGAAGGCAGTGTGGGAAGCAGTGCACTGGCCTCATCCGCTTTGATGTTACCGCATACCTCTATCTTTGATTCCGGAATATTAAAAAAAGAAAATCTTTTTTTATGAATTTCTGATTGCAGGATATAAAAATCAATCTTATTGAAAATCTTTTTTATTAACAACCTAAATTTCCGGTATTTTTTAAAGGCAATATCGGAAATTCTTCCATTGATTAAGAGTATTGGAATGTTGCTTTTTTTTGTCCACGAGAGCCAGTTGGGCCAGATTTCCAGTTCATTTAATACCAGGATACTGGGATTTATTGTTTTCAAGAATCGTTTGACAACAAAACTGAAATCCAGTGGAGAATTGATTACCCGGATGTCCGGGTGGGTTGTTTTGGCATATTCGTAACCGGAAGGGGTGGTGACGGACAAGACAATCGGGTGATTCCTTGAAGTTAGTTGCCGGATTAAATTTTTAAGACTCTTTACTTCCCCTACGGAAACCGCATGAATCCATATATGTTTTTGTTTGTTGGGAGTCAGACCGGGAGAAATTCGTTGCCGGAGCAGGTGTCGATAATTTTTATTAAAAATAAATTTAATCCATATTGGAAACGATATCAGAAGAAAAAAAAAATATCCCAGGTCCAGTAAAATCATTCACCTATTATAGCATAAAAACCCACAGGAGAAATAAAATTCGAAGCACGAAATTGAGAACCTATAAACTGGCCATTTGCTCACTTAGCTCGCGTCATTTGCAACCAAAGGTTGCGTCATATGTTCACTGCGTTCACGTCATTAAGAGCTCTGAAAACCTGTACAGACAAGTTATCAAAGTTCTTCTTGACCAAAATCAGAGAGTTGTAATGACAAGTTCCAGAGAGTTCTTATAATCAGATTTTTTTGAATTTCAGTATTTGTAGGGACAGACGGCGGTTTGCCCGGATAGAAATCATTTCATTATATGAAAAATTGATATAAACAATCGGGCGAATTGCCATTCACCCCTACAATTTATCCTTCACGTCTTACTTTTTACTTCTTTGTCTTTATCTTTACCTTTGCCTTCACCTGAGGATTCAGAAGAAAGAATATAGAAGTTGAGAAGATAAGAAGTTCTGAAGTTTAAAAACGTAGAACATAGAACGTAGAACCAAGAACTGTCTTACGCTTCACGTCCTTCACCTATTTCTTTACCGGGCTCAATATTTCTTTGGAGAGGATTTCCGAAAGCTCCTCTTTCAGTTTATCAATCTTTTCCATTTTATTTGATATCCTGTCAAAGATGGCTTCCTGGTGTTTGATGCCTTCCTCGATTAAGAAAGCGGCACTCTCCGAACGGCTTTTAAAAAGCCCTGCTTCCACCAGGATATTCAACTTTTTATTGGCATCCCCATTGACCCGAATGGTCAAAACCGTATTGCGAGAATTCAGTGCCCTGTCAATGGTTTTTTTTATTGATTCAACGGTTTTACTGGCAAATTTTTCCACCTGGTCACCGAATTCCTCAAACACATTTTTTTCCTCCTCTTCGGAGGGAACCTGGTGATTTGACTTCTGGTCTTTTTTTGTTTTTGGGTTATCCTGCATGTTAACCTCCCATTGTTTTGATTTTTTGAATTATTTGTAATAAAATTACAAATTACAATAATATTGATTACAAGTCAAGCAAAATTTATGTTTTTTTATTTTTTAGAATACTAAGTTAATGGTTAACTATTTAATTTATAGAAAATAATTATTATTTTTTTATTTTTTTTATATGACCGACTAAAACCCCAATTTCGGATGAAATCAGAGAGCTTAAATTAAAGGATAAAATGGTGATTATCCTATTATATAGGCCATTTGAGGACTGGCATTTCTGAAAGCCAGGTATATTCAAGGTTTTATGGGAGCCGGTTTCAAACATGCCCAATATAACTACAAAAATAAAAAAAAAGTTGACATCTGAAATTTTCTATGTTACTAAAAGTTTGAAATGATTACAACCATCCATGGAGATTGATATGCCTGTTTTCAATTTTTTGAAATCAAAAAAAATCGTTGGATTGGATATTGGAAGTTTTGCCCTGAAGCTGGTGGAATTAAAACCCAAGAAAAAAGGCAAGGATACAGTATTTGAACTCATATCACTGGGTTATGAACCGGTACCCTACCAATCGATTGTTGAGGGGAGTATCATGGATTCAACAGCGGTTGTGGATGCGATTCAGCATATATTTTACGAGAGCAAGTCCAGAACCAACCAGTTGTCTTTCGGGGTTTCCGGGAGTTCCGTGATTGTGAAGAGAATTGAGGTACAGCGGCTGAGTCCCAATGAGATGCATGAACATATTTTATGGGAAGCCAGGCCCCACATTCCCTTTACTCCGGAAGAGGTTAATATCGATTATGAGGTGATTGAATCCGATGATATCCACCCGGAGAGAGTGGGTGTCATACTGGCAGCTGTTAAAAAAGAAAAATTGAATGATTATTTAAATATTATCACCATTTCGGACAAGATTGCTCAAGTCATTGATCTGGAATCTTTTGCCATACTCAACAGTGTGCTGGAGAATTACGAAATGTACCGGCAGCGGAGTATTGCCATCATTAATGTCGGTGCCACCATCACCAATGTGGTGATATCCAAGAACGGACACCCGGTATTTGTAAGAGATATTGCCTTCGGGGGGAATCAGTTCACCGATTTGATTCAAAAAGAATTAAATTTAAAGTATGAAAAAGCAGAATCCGTAAAAAAAGGCAGACAGGTTGAAGGAGTTTCTCCGGCAGCGGTCAAACCGGTGATTAATTTAATATTTAATGAGTTGAAGAATGAAATCAGTAAAACCTTTGAATTTTACCGCTCCAACACAACCGAAGGCAGGATTGATAATATACTGATCAGCGGAGGAACGGCAAATCTTGAAACCATTGTTGATTTCTTTTCCCAGGAATTTGATATTCCGGTCGAGGTTGTCAATCCCTTTAACAACATTGAAATAAATCCCAAAAAATTTGATCTGGAATTCATAAAAGACATGGCCCCTGTCTTTAATGTAGCCATGGGGCTGGCTTTGAGAGCCGTTGGAGATTTAAAATGATTAAAGTAAATTTATTAAGTCCGGAGAAAAAGGAAGTTGCCAAGGGGTTTGAAGCGGCGCCGGTTGTCAAAGAAGCCAGAGAGAGCAAAGTCCATGTCGGTGCTGCTGTCGGCGCGGTGGTACTGATTCTGGCCATCATCGGATTTATGTATTTCACTCAATCCCATCGACTGGACAGTCAAACCCGGTACTTAGCCGAAAGAAGAGCCAGAAAAACCGAACTGGATAATGTATTGAAGACCCTGGAACAACTGGAAAGAGCTAAAATTGATCTGGATAGAAAAGTGCAGGTGATCGGAGAACTGAAGGGCCGTCAGAAGCAGACGGTTTTTATGATGGATGAACTGTCCCGGGTTCTGCCGGACTGGGTCTGGTTGACCCGGTTGAATTTTTCAGGGGGAGTGTTAAATATAAGCGGACGTGCCAGGACCAATCACCTGATTGCCAATTTCATTGATAATCTGCAGAGCACCAATCACTTTTATGATATCAGGCTGAACTCAAGCCAGCGCAGCAGAGCCAGCGGGATAGATATTTTTGATTTCAGTATTAATTGCCGATACCGTAAATCGGCTGATAAAAAGGCGGTATAACATGGAGTTTCAGAATTTACCCTGGTATGGTCAATTATTGGTTTTTTTAGTAGCGGGTGGCATTGCCATCGGCATTTTTTACTATGTTCATTACTCTCCCGCCCAGGATGACCTCAATAATATTGAGATCGAGATTGAAAACATCGAGCGGGAGATCAAGAGGGCCGAGCAAAAAGAAAGTAAACTCAAGCTTATCCGGGAAGAACTGGAAACCAAACAGGCAGTGCTGGAAAAACTGAAAGCCATTTTACCGGAAAAAGAGGAAATCAGTGCCATTCTGAAACGAATTCAATCCATTATCACCGGTGCCCGTTTACGCATCCAGAAATATGATCCCCTCAGTCTCAGGCCCCGGGAAGTGTATATTGAAAATCCCATTGCCATTATTCTGGAAGGCAACTACCACAACCTGGGAATTTTCTTTGATCAGCTATCAAATCTGAAAAAGATTTTTACTGTAGACGGATTGAACATCAACCCCCTTACCGGTATGAATAGGGGATTCACCATCAGAGCCACATTCACGGCAACAACCTATTTATATAGAGAAACAAAAAAAGGAAATACAGGACCTTGACGAAGGATGAAGAAGGAGGGAGTAATTACTTAGAGGAGAAAGGCGATGAAGATTGTTATTTTTATTGTCCTGCTGTTTTCATTGTTGGTGTTTGCTCAGAAAAATGAGACCACCGAAGATCAGCAAGCCAAAGTAACAGATGATTCTGCCCAGGCTGAAATCCTACCGGGTGTATTCATATATCAGCCCCAGGGAAGACGGGATCCTTTCTGGGATCTAAGCAAAGGTGAAAAGGCCAAAACCGAGCGAGAGGAACTTGAAGGTATTGCCGGTTTACTGATTGATGAATTAAAACTGGAGGGTATTGTTTATTCTAAAGGAAAATACTCAGCTCTATTCTCCGGTCCCAGCAATGCGGAGCCTCCCTTTCATGTCGCCGTGGGTATCAATGTGTATGATGGCGTGATTGTAAAGATTGACTCCAACTCAGTGGTATTTAAAAAGATACTGACCATGCCCCTGGGAGGTAAGAAAGAAAAATTTGAGACCAAATGGTTAAATCCTGAACAGGAGGTAAGACGAAAATGAGACTAAAAATTCCGATATTAATTTGTGTTGTATTGATATTTCATCTCACCCTCCACGCCGAATTTTTTATCAATGATGTTGAGTGTTTGGCCGGTGAGGATTTTGTTCAGTTGCATTTTAAATCCAATCAGATTATTCCCATACCTGACATTTTTTATCCTCAAAAGGATAACTATAAATTTATTGTGATGAGGATAAACAACATTGATTTTAATTTTCAGAAGAGACGGTTAACATTCGATTCTTCGATTATCGAAAAAGTGAACATCATTGAAAACAAAGACTATGTGGATGTTGAAATTACCCTGAAGGAGAAGGTCAACTACCGGGTGTTTACCAACCGCAACGGGGTTTATATTGAATTTCCCACGGTAAAAAACATCCAGTCATCTTCCAGGACGACCGGTTCCATCGGTATTCCGGATGATAAGCCCGCACTAAAAAAATCCGAACCTTCAGAATCGGTTACCAAATCCGACCGGAAGGCGTTCGAGTTCTCAACACCCGGTCCTGCTACCGGGAGAAGCATTATCAGCCATTTTAAGGTTGCGGAAAAAAACCAGGAGGGAATTAAATTTCATTTTTTCCTGTCAAACAATACGGATTATCGGGTGATCCCCATCCCGGAAGCACCGGTCAGACTGGCGATTGATTTACTCAATACCAAATCCAGGCGAATCAAAGAATTTGTCAACTATTTAAACGTTAAAACCCTAAGAGGGGCCTACAATAAACCGGGTGTGTTCCGGCTGGTTTTTGATCTGGATTACCTGAAAAACTACCGGGTAAATTTCAATAAAAACATACTGGAAGTATCGTTTTTTGAAAAAGCAGAAGCCCGCAAAAATATCAATGCCAGCTTAAAACTCCCTGAGAAAAAACCGGAGACTGATAAACCGGTACCGATATCGACATCCCCAGAAGTCATCAAAATGGAAAAGAAGCCCGGGCCCATCAAAAATGTCGAGCCGGTGAAAGACGAGCCTATCCACTTCCAGAAAGACAAAACCCTGGAACAAAAACAGACCAATGAGGTAACCGGGTTAAAGAGCCAGACCGTCAATCCGGTCAGAACAGCGGGCGAATTTTTCAGCCCGGAAAAATCCAAAGTTGCCAATGATGATTTCAGCCAGAATTATTTAAACAGCGAAGACAACCAGGATGATACCGGGGATACTTCCATAATCAAGAAAACCATTACCGAAGGAAAGCGGGACTACCAGGGCGAGCCCATGGATTTCAATTTCAAGGATGCCGACCTGAATAACGTATTATTGTTTTTTGCCAAAATTTCCGGTTTGAATTTTCTCATTGATCCCAATGTCAGCGGTAAGATCACCGCTTCCATGACCCAGGTTCCCTGGGATCAGGCCCTGGAATACTTTCTGAGGGTCAATAAACTGGACATGATTCAGGAGGGGAATATTATTCGCATCGGCAAAGTGGATGTTTTAGCCAAGGAAGCCACGGAACGCAGACGATTGAGAGAAGCCCGTGAAATGGAAGGCCGTCTGGATGTGTTTACCGTTCCCCTGAGTTATGCCAAGGTGGATGATATCAGGCCCATATTACAGAAATACCTGTCCCAGCGGGGCGATATCGTGGTGGATAAACGAACCAATCAGCTGATTATTACCGATATTCCCCGAAACCGCCCCGTCATCGATAAATTAATCGATACCCTGGATCTGCCCACCCGTCAGGTGGCCATCGAGGCCAGGATTGTGGAAACCGAAATCAATTATACCAAAAATTTCGGTATTCAGTGGGGTTTTAATTTTATTGCGGATTCGGCTTATGGCAATCAAACCTCACTCTCATTTCCAAACTCCATCGGTATTTCAGGAAGCGGTATTAGCGATCCCAATGCTCCCGGATTAGTTGGACCACTGGGGGGCTATGCCATCAATCTCCCGGCGCCCACTTTTAACTCCGGAACGGTTTTTTCCTTTGGAAATGTGGCCAATACCTTCCGCCTGGATGCGGCCATAACCGCGATGCAGAAGGAGGGTAAGGGGAAGGTGATTTCAGCTCCCAAGGCCACAACCCAGGATAATCAGGAAGCCGTCATTCAACAGGGACGCCAGATTCCGGTCCAGACCATTCAGAATAATACCGTAACCACCCGGTATGTACCGGCTGCACTGGAGCTGAGGGTTACTCCCCAGATAACCGCGGAAGGAACCATCATCACCAAAATATTTATCACCAATAATTC
>DAOWKX010000137.1 GCA_030639705.1 Candidatus Aminicenantota bacterium | reverse complement strand
ATAATATGGTTTTAAATCAATAAGCTGACAAAACACAGCATCCAGGGCCAGGGGATCAGATGAAAGTAAGAGAAGGTTCATTTTTTTTACATCACCGCCACGTGGTCCGTTTCCCTCCATGGCTTCAATACCGTCCAGGATATACAGTCGGGGTTTAAGATAGGCGGTAATATCTACCAGTACTTTTGAGAACAAGCTTATGTCGTTCATTTTAAGATGATATTCCTCTTTCAGAAAACCCGGAATACAGCCAAAGGTATTTTTGACCGCCCCGGTTATCCCGGTTAATGCATGGGTTTTCATCTTGCTGATACTGATTATCCCATCGGTCTCAAGCGCTCCCCTGGCAATACACATCTTTCTGGCAATCAATGCTTTTGGAAGGGACACTTTTTGGCTGTTCCTGAAATCCGTCATTGGAATGTCCAGTTCATCGGCAATTTGCTTGATACCTGTTTTTTTGGCTACCCGCTCAGGATGACCGATCCCCGGTGAATCCCCATAGGTGAGTTTGTTGCCGTTGAGCTTGAAAATCCGTGCTACGCCCCTGAATACCGAAGGATGGGTGGTGACGGCTTTTTCTGGAGGGTCTGCTGCCAGAAGGTTAGGTTTTATCAGCAGGGATTCATCTTGAGCAGCGAAATGGCTTATTCCGCCCAGTAATGATATTCCCTCCTGTATGCCGTTAAAGATGGCATGATCATCGTAATCATTGCATGTGATCACCGCGACTCTTGATTTCATTTTCTAAACTGAAGACAATTTATTGGAAAAACTGGAAATCGCTTTTAAGATACAGTTTTAAGAAAATCAAATTATGTTTAAAATTCTTCTTCGACAGTATTAGAGGCCTGGCTTTCATTACCTTTTTTATCAATGGCAGTGATCGAATAAATATATAGCCTTCCCTTCTGAACCGCTGTGTCTCTATAATAATTCTGGCGAATGCCCTGGGCAATGAGCTTGAACTCACTGTCTGAAGGTATTTTACGAAAAATTTTATAAAAGTCGAGATCCAGGTCTTCCACATGATTCCAGGTAAGAAAGATATGATCTTTGGCTTTAAAAGAGATTAAGTTGTGGGGGGAATCCGGTGGATAGATATCCTTTACCGTGACCGAGATAATATTGGATGGATCACTTTCGATTTGATTGGAGGTGATTGTGGAAATATAATAAATATATTCCCCATCTCTTCCGGTATCTTTATCCTCGTAATACTCCTCAGGGATATTTTGTTTGTTTATTTGAATAAAATTACCTTTTTTTATTTTTCTGTACACCTTATATCCGGCAATTGTGCTGATGGTTTTGTTATTCAGATTGAGTTTCGGTCGACTCCATTTCAGTTTAATCAATTTATTTTCTTTGGAGAAGGTGAGATCTGAAATGGGTTTAATGGGGGCAACCGTCTTGATGGATTTGATGGTACTCAGTGGAGATTTTTTCTTCTGGTATATGTATCTGATGGCAAACGAATATTGCTTTTTATCCAGATTTCTTGTTTTAAACGGAATAGTCACAAAGAAATAGTTTCTTTCCTTTTTAATTCCTTTCAGTGTCAGCTTCATCAACACTGTTGATTTTTTTTTGAATTTTTTTGGAGGGAGTATGTCGCTGGCATAATACACCCGGATTTTATTTATCATTTCGAAATCCAGCCGGGTTTTTTTATCTGATAATGTTTTTGGAAAATTCCACTGCAGCTTCAGGTTATTTCCAATCTGCCGGATGCTTAAATTTGTAATGGCAGTCGGTAATTTCCTGGGTTCCAGTTTAAGGGGACCTTTTTTCCCGCAGCTTATGAAGGAAAATATCAATAGAAAAACCAGGGATATAAAAATTCTTCCTGGCTCCCGGCTCCTGACTCCTGACTCCTGGTTTATACTCATTATCACAAAATATACTTACTTAAATCAGTATCTTTGGCAATACCTTCCACTTTATTCAGAACGTATTCTTTATCGATTGTTACTCGTCCATTAGTGATATCAGAAGCTTCAAATGATATCTCCTCGATTACCTTCTCCATGATCGTGTGGAGTCTGCGGGCCCCGATATTTTCAGAAGAGGAATTGATATCTTCAGCTATTTTGGCCACTTCCCGTATGGCATCAGTGGTGATTTGGATATCCAGGCCTTCGGTACTCAGCAGGGCTTTATATTGTTTGACCAGAGCATTTTTCGGTTCGGTTAAGATCTTTATGAAATCCTTCTGGCTAAGTGAAAGGAGTTCAACCCGAATGGGAAATCGTCCTTGCAGTTCGGGAATGAGATCAGAGGGTTTGGCTACGTGAAAGGCTCCGGTCCCCACAAACAAAATATAGTCGGTATTAACCATTCCATATTTTGTATTAACCGTTGTTCCCTCAATGATGGGAAGCAGGTCTCTTTGAACACCTTCCCGTGATACCATGGGTCCATAAGAACCGCTCTCCCTCCCGGCAATTTTATCTATTTCATCCAGAAACACAATTCCCATTTGTTCGGTTCTCTCTATGGCGATTTTTGAGATTTGATCCATGTCCAGCAGTCGATTTTGTTCATCCTTTATTAAATACTCGGTGGCTTCGCCGATGGTCATTTTTTGTTTTTTGGTTTTTCCACCCCCGAACATATTTGGCATCATCTCACTGATGGTTATACCGATTTCTTCGACACCTGAGGCTGAAAAAATTTCAAAGGGAGTGGATCGGCCGGCTTTAACTTCCACCTCGATGGTCTTATCATCCAGCTTACCATCGTTCAATAGTTTTCGAAGTTTTTCTTTGGTGTCTGAAAACTGCTTGTTTTTCAGATCCAGTTCAGCAGCCGGGCCCCGGACTTTTTTTTGTTCGGGGAGAAGGATGGAAAGTATTTTTTCTTCAACATTCTGCCTGGCTTTTTTTTTATTGATCTCCATTTTTTCTACTTTCACCAGCTCCACAGCGATTCTAACCAGGTCTCTGATGATGGATTCAACATCCCTTCCCACATATCCGACTTCGGTAAATTTCGAGGCCTCGATTTTAATGAAGGGGGAACCGGTTAATTTGGCTAACCTTCTGGCAATTTCTGTTTTTCCTACTCCGGTTGGTCCGATCATGAGTATATTTTTTGGAATGATGTCATCGGCGATTTCTTTGGGGAGTTTTTGTCTGCGATACCGATTACGCAGGGCAATGGCCACTGCTTTTTTGGCATCATTCTGACTCACAATATATTTGTCTAATTCTTTTACAATTTCCTTTGGGGTGAGATCATCTCCCTTCTTGGTTTCTTGATTATCCATTATAATACCTCTATGGTAAATTGCTTGTTGGTGTAAATGCAGATATCTGAAGCGATTTCAAGCGATTTCTTCACCAGCGTTTTTGCATCCAGTTTGGAATATCTTTTCAGAGCAAGTGCCGCTGCCTGTGCATAGGGTCCTCCTGATCCGATGGCCAGAATCTCTTCATCCGGTTCGATCACATCACCTGCACCGGATAGGATGTAGAGGTTTTCTTTGTTGGCAACAATAAGCATTGCTTCCAGTCTTCTCAAAATCTTATCGGTTCTCCAGTCTTTTGACAGTTCGATCGCGGCTCTTGAAATATTGCCGTTATATTCATCCAGTTTACTTTCAAACCTCTGAAAAAGGGAAAAAGCATCTGATGTTGATCCGGCAAAGCCGGCCAGAACTTTATTATTATAAAGTCTGCGTACTTTTTTTGCCTGATGTTTTAAAATAGTATTTTGAAACGAAACCTGACCGTCAGCACCAATGACCACATCGCCTTTATGTTTGATACAGAGTACAGTAGTATGTTTAAGTTTGTTATCCATTTATTTATTGTATTATTTTTCCCACCAATAGTCAAATTACAAGGTATTTGACAAAATGTGGTTTTCTTGATAGATTTATATTTGGTTCTCATTAATACCGCGAGAGACATTGATTCTCCGAGTTCAAGGGACTAAAGTTGTCAGCTATGTTTTTTGAACCGTCAGGGTAAATTTGGAAACGGATTTGCCTCCCGTGATTGGAAAGGAGAATGTTCATGAAAAAAATTCCCTTTTCAAGTTCAGGAGAAAAGAGAATGAAGAAGAATGGTTTTATTTTGATAGCCCTGGCCGCTGTTTTGATGTTTTCCTGCAATAAAATTGAAAAAAATGAAATACTGGTCCTGCATGCCGGCTCATTGTCAGTGCCCTTCAAACACATGGCTCTAAAATTCATGAAAAAATTCCCTCAGATAAAGGTTGTTCTGGAGGCTCATGGTAGCCGGACCGCGGCCAGGCAGATCAGTGATCTGAAGCGTTCTGTTGATGTGATGGCTTCCGCAGACTCTTCGGTTATCCGAAAGCTCCTTATGCCGGAATTTGCTGATTTCTGTATTGATTTTTCCACCAATGAGATGATTTTAATGTACACTGATTCCAGTAAATTTTCCAGGGAAATCAATTCCACCAACTGGATGGAAATCCTGTTCAGAGACGGCGTGCAGTATGGACATTCCAATCCGGATGCCGATCCCTGCGGGTATCGGGCTCTTCTGACCTGGAAATTAGCGGAAAGACATTACAAGATTCCCGGGCTCTTTAGAGAATTACAGTCCAGAATGCCTAAAAGAAATATCAGGCCCAAAGAAACGGATTTGATTGCACTGCTGGAAGTCTCTGAATTGGATTATATTTTTATTTACAGGAGTATAGCCTGTCAGCATGGGATGAAGTATGTAATTCTCCCTGATGAGATCAATTTGAAATGTTCTGTTCTGGAATCTGTGTATGAACAGGTTTCCGTAAGAGTAAGCGGCAAAGAACCTGGAAAATGGATTGAAAAAAAAGGAGCTCCAATGGTTTACGGGGTGACCCTGCCGAAAAATTCCAATAATCCATTGTGGGCTGAACGGTTTATTGCCTTTATCCTGGGCTCAGAAGGTCAGCAAATCATGGAAGATAACGGACAGCCGGGGATCATCCCTCTGACAGTTGACCATTATGATAGATTGCCAACAAGCTTAAAAAAATTTTTTAAAAATGAAATTTAAGATTATATTTTCCTTTCTGGGTGTTATTCTTATTTTATTTATCGGAATTCCAGTAATAAAAATACTATTTTCCACGGATTTGCCTAAACTGGTGGAAACCACACTGGAGCCTGAGGTGTATTCATCAATAATCCTGACCCTTAGGGCATCCCTATGGGCCACCATGGCGGCATTGTTAACCGGCATTCCCCTGGCCTATTTACTGGCAAGAAAGCAGTTCAAGGGGAAAAAAATTTTAGAAGGTCTGATTGATCTGCCGGTTATTATTCCCCATACTGCAGCCGGAATTGCTCTGTTGGAGGTTTGGGGCAGGCACTCATTGTTTTCAAAAATCAGCGGAGCCCAGATAATTGGAACCGAAATAGCGATTTCGATAGGGATGTTCTTTGTCTCTGTGCCATTTTTAGTAAATGCTGTCAAGTCGGGATTCAAACTTATTGATGAAAAATATGAAAAAACCGCTATTACATTAGGGGCAAGCAAATGGAAGGCGTTTTTCAGTGTAAGCCTTCCAATGGTCAAAAAATCCATTTTTTCCGGTTCAATTATGATGTGGGGAAGGGGAATCTCTGAATTTGGAGCGGTTGTCATATTAGCGTATCATCCGATGACAGCATCGGTTTTGATTTTTGAGCGATTTCAGAATTTCGGCTTAAAATACGCCTTACCGGTTACTGTTCTTTTGATACTGATCAGTCTGGTGGTGTTTGTATTTATGAGAATATTCGAGGATAAATGAGTATTGAGTTGAAAGGCATTAATAAAGGCTTTGGCAATTTTGAACTCTCTGGCATTGATTTGAAAATTGACACAGGGGATTTTTTTGTGATCCTGGGACCCAGTGGTGCCGGTAAAACCCTTATACTTGAGATAATTGCCGGTCTTATCAAACCGGATAGGGGAATGGTCACCGGGATTGATACCGGAAAGATTGGATTGATTTATCAGGATTTCTGGCTTTTCCCTCATCTGAATGTTTTTAACAACATTGCCTATGGTCTCAAAATTAGAAAATGGGAAAAAAAAGAAATGAGTAAAACTGTCACAGAGGTCGCCTTAAAGCTGGATATCACCCACCTCCTGAATCGGAAAATTGATCATCTTTCAGGAGGAGAAAAACAGCGGGTGGCCATTGCCAGAGCCATGGCAATATCGCCGGAAGTTTACCTCTTTGACGAACCCACCTCATCACTGGATAGAAATTTACGTTTAAAAACCAGAAAAATATTTATGGATCTTCACCGGGATACAGACTCCACATTTATCCATGTTACCCATGATTTTGAGGAGGCATTGTCACTGGCTGACAGACTTGCCATTTTATTGAAGGGAAGGATTGTTCAGTGCGGGAAACCGGATGAAGTATTTAATCATCCCAAAAATAAAGAGGTGGCTGATTTCCTGGGCTATAGAAATGTATTTGGTGGCGTGGTGGAGGACCATTTCATTCAGTTAGAAAAACTATCAATTCAGGTACCCTTATTGAAAGCCGCCTTTGCCTATATTGCCATCAGATCTGATGATATCATAATTTCCAGAAGTAGAATTGATTCATCGGCAAGAAATTCCTTCTGTGGGCGGGTTGAAAATATTTTTAAAAAATCCACGGTTGTCGAAGTGGTGCTGGATATCGGTGAAATGCTGGTGGTAGAAATTACCCGCAAATCATCTGAAGAAATGGATATTAAATGTGGGGAAAACCTGTGGGCCACATTCAAAGTTTCGGCAATTAAAGTGTTTAAACACTGAAGGACAATTTTTGATATAATACTATTTCCATGCCTAATTTAAGTTTGAAGAATAAACTGGAACTGGAGAAATAATAATGATCGGTCTCAGTGAAGCCAGCGGGATTTTATCCGGAATTTCTGTTTATCCCGGGATTGAAATCCTTTCCCTAAATGAGATCCTCGGGAGAGTTCTTGCCCGGGATATTGTTTCCCGTATCAATATGCCGCCATTTGATAAATCGGCAATGGATGGATTTGCTATTTCGTCGAAAGATGGTTCTGAACGGTTCAGAATTGTGGAAATCATCCCTGCCGGTCAGGTTCCTGAAAAAAAAATAAAAAAGGGTGAATGTTCAAAAATCATGACCGGCGCAATGTTGCCACGGGGGGCTGACAGAGTGATCAAGAAAGAGATTACCCGTATTGATGATGGGTATATGATCATAACCGGAGAGGAGAACGTAACGAATGTATGTTCCCTTGGTGAGGATGTCAAAATCGGGGATACGGTATTGAAACGAGGAACGCTTATAAGGCCCGCTGAAGCCGGAATTATCGCTTCGATGGGAATTGATCCGGTTAGTGTTTACCGGAGACCGATAGTGGGATTATTGCCAACCGGTAGTGAAATTATAGAACCGGGACAGCCGTTAAAAAAAAGTCAGATTTACAATAGCAATGCATTTTCTCTGTCCGCTCAACTGAATAATATGGGATTATCGGTTATTTATGAAGCTATTGCCGGGGATCAAAAAAAAGAGATCCGGAGACTCATAGAAACCATTCTGAAAAAAGTTGACCTGCTGCTGATCTCCGGGGGAGTTTCCATGGGAGATTATGATTATATTCCGCAGATACTGGAGCAGATAGGGGTGAAATTGGCTTTTACCAGGGTTGCCATTAAACCCGGTAAACCCACCGTGTTGGGTACTCTGGAGAAAAAAATTGTTATCGGGCTTCCGGGTAATCCGGTTTCCACCTTTATCATCTTTGAGATTTTTGTGAAGCCCTTATTATACCGAATGATGGGACATCAATTCAGTCCTTTTTATTTATGGGGGACACTGAATCAGGATTTCAATAGAAAAAAAAGTGTTCGTTCCGAATTTATTCCGGTTGTATATGAAAGCGGTACGATCGAAATTCTTGAATATCATGGCTCAGCACATATCCATTCCTTGTCCAGGGCAAATAGTCTGCTGGAGATTCCAGCCGGTGTTAAAGAAATAAAAAAAGGCACAGAAGTCAATGTTAGATCGCTATAATCGGAGCATAACCTACCTCAGGATTTCGGTTACTGACCGATGCAATCTCAGATGTACCTATTGTATGCCGGAGGAGGGCGTCACCCTCAAAAACCACAGTGATATCCTCTCCTATGAAGACATCCTTAAGATTGTGAAACAAGCGGTTAAAATGGGCATAACCAAATACCGTTTGACCGGAGGAGAACCCCTGGTGAGAAAGGATATCACATTATTAATCCGGCAGTTGGGAGCTCAAAAAGGATTAAAAGAACTGACCTTAACCACCAACGGTGTGCTTCTGGAAGAAATGGCTGACGATTTAAAAAAATCCGGTTTGGATCGCATCAATATTTCCCTGGATACCCTGGATCCGCTGAAATACCAAAAATTGACAAGAATCGGAAAATTAAGTAGGGTATTAAGGGGAATTGATGCGGTTATTGATGTTGGTTTCAGGGGAACAAAACTGAATATGGTAGTGATTCCGGGAACCAACACCAATGAAATAGCGGATATGAAGCAGTTTTGCCGGAGAAAAGGACTTAGATTACAGCGGATTAATCATTATAGCTTGAACAACATCAAGAGCATGAGTAAACAATACCGGGCCGAGAGGCCCCTTGCCTGTAATGTCTGTAATCGAATACGTTTAACTGCTGATGGGAGGCTGAAGCCCTGTTTGTTTTCAAACCTCGAGATACCGGTTGAAATGAATCATATCGGAGAGTGTATAAAAAGAGCCATACTGAGTAAACCGGAGCATGGGACTGTTTGCACGAGCCGGCAAAACTGGCAAATAGGCGGGTAAGGTTTGGGGAGGTAGAAATGGAATTCTCTCATTTAAGTAAAAAAGGAGAAGCCAGAATGGTGGATATTACCGGAAAAAAATTGCTTCACCGGGAGTCCAGGGCTTCAGGTACCATTCTTTTAGCTAAAGAGACGATTGAAATGATTCGGAAAAACCTGTTAAAAAAGGGTGATGTGCTATCTGTTGCCAGGATCGCTGCCATCGGGGGTGCGAAAAAGACATCTGATATAATTCCACTGTGTCATCAAATTCCCATCAATAAAATTGACATTGATTTTGAGCTGAAAGAGGATCGGATTAATATAACCTCCACTGCAGTCTGCGATTACAAGACCGGTATTGAGATGGAAGCCCTGACCGGTGTATCGATTGCTGCCTTGACCATATATGATATGTGCAAGGCAATTGATAAGAAAATGGTGATTTCGGACATCAAACTGGAGAAAAAGACAAAAAATGAAATTTAAAATCGAATCTGTCCATATTTCAGAAAAAAAAGGAATCCAAAAAATCCCGGTTAATGAAATTGAACTGGTAGAAAACCATGGAATTGCGGGTGATGCCCATACCGGAACCTGGCACCGCCAGGTTTCATTCCTTGCCTCGGAAGCGGTGGAATGGCTGAAGTCTAAAAAACCTGAAATAAAAATTAATCCCGGTGCCTTTGGTGAGAACATTCTAACCCGGGGTATTGACTGGACACGGGTGAAGCCGGGCGGAACCATTCGCATAAACCAGACGATTATGGAGGTTACCCAGATCGGTAAAATATGTCATGACCGTTGTGCCATATATGAGCAGGCCGGAGAGTGTATCATGCCAACCCATGGAATTTTTACCCGGGTAAAAAAAGGAGGAAAGGTCCGTGCTGAGAATAGTGGTGATTACAGTTTCCGATAGGGCTTACCGGGGTGAATACCAGGATTTGTCCGGCCCTGAAATAAAAAACCTGATAGAAAACAGTGAAGTGGAGGCAGTGGTCTCCCTGATTGTGGTTCCGGATGAAGCCCCGGAAATCAGAAAAGCCATTACCGTAAACATCGGCGCTGACTATATAATAACCACCGGGGGAACCGGTATTTCACCACGGGATATCACTCCCCAGGTGACCAGAGAAATCTGTGAAATTGAATTGCCCGGTATTTCTGAGATGTTGAGGCAGGAATCTTATAAAGAGACCAAGTATGCGGTTTTGTCCAGAGGATATAGTGGCCTCAAGGAAAATACCATTATCGTCAATTTTCCTGGTTCGTTGAAAGCAGTAAAATTATGTACCCGATTGATAGTTCCGATATTAGAACACGGGATAGAGATGCTCGGGGGAGGAAAGCACGGGTAATAAATGTAACATTTGACATGTGTCATGTAACATGTAAAATGTAACCTGTAAGATGTTAAATGGGAAATGATATAAAACTTCTCAATAGACTTCTGTATGAAAAATCCAGTAATGTACTCATTTTCAGATCCCATGAATATAAGCTTGATGTAGCGCTTGCTCTTGAGAAAGGTCAAATCTTGAAAGATATTGTGAGTGCTGCCAATGCCTGGAGAAGAGCCGATACCTACATTTTGATCGGAGTGGAAGAGGATAAAGGTGGGAAAAATAAAGTGCTGGGGGTTATTGAGCATCTGGATGAGAAAAAAATTATTGATTTTGTTAACTCAAAGGTTCAGAAACCCATTATTTTTTCTTACAAAGCATTGACCGTTGATAGAAAAAAAATAGGCATGATTCACATCCCTTTACAGGAGAGGCCTTTTTTTTTAAAAGAGGATTATGCCAATTTAAAAAAATATGTCATTTATATCAGGAGGGGGGATTCGGTTCAGGAAGCAGAAACTGATGAGGTGGTAAAAATTAAGGAATATAATCAGGATAATGAGAAAGCAGTTCCTTCATTCAAGGTTGAGTTTGCCCATTCCTCAAAGAAAAAACCTCTGGGAGATCACCTGAAACTGAAAACATTCCTGATTGGGATTCCAGATTTGAAGTCGCTTCCGGATTTTTCGGTTACAGATACCGATCATATGCTCCGGGAATTTTATTATTGTTTTCCGATACAAAAAATCAATAAAAATTATTACCGGGAATTAGCAGAGCACTACCAGAAAATCGGTTCTATGAGTCTCATTGATTT
>DAOWKX010000258.1 GCA_030639705.1 Candidatus Aminicenantota bacterium | reverse complement strand
TTCCATCCGGCCCAGTACATTTTTTGAAATTCCCGGTCTCCATTTGATACTAAATTTATCCATTTCTGTTCTTTTGCTTTCTCTATTTCAGGTAGTGTGTTTAGAGATTTGTTGCAGGTTGATGTCAGTGAAATGAACATTAAAATAATAAAAATGAATATAGTACTGTGCTCTTTCATTATGGATATCAGTCCGCAACCAGACTATTTTTTCAATTTCCTGATTTTGAGTTGGTTATTCTCCAGTACCAATTCCAGGCGGCTTTTCTGTAAAAAGGAAGCCAGGGCCTTGTCCCAGGGGACATGATTGAACTTGCAGGTGACCTTTCCAGTGATTCCTTTATCTATGGTCATTTTCAGGTTGGAAATTTTGGAAAGAAAATGTATGACATTTTTCAGATCTGCATTTTCGAACTCAAAATCCATGGGCTCTCCGCTAAAGGTGTTGTTTTTTAAATTGTTGATCAGCTTTTCCCGGGTAAACTTTTCATTTTTCTTTGAGATTTTTTCAAGAGATTGATCCGATTTGCCTTTTTTCTTGCCTGCCAGGTTGAATTTGATCAGAACTGTAAATTTTACTCCCTGTGGTTCTTTATTCAATATGTAGGGTTCATAGACCCACTGCTTGACCGCTTCAATGGCAGCCTGACTCAGAATCGGGTGTCCCTCTATCAGGTCAAGAGTTGTGACCTTTCCATAGATATCGGTTGTGCATTCCAGAATTACTTTTCCGCTGATATTCTTTTTCAAGGCTTCCTTGGGATATTTGGGCTGTACCCGTTTGATCAGCCGTGGACGCTTGATTGATGCCACCATCAGGGATTCTTTACCTGTGATTTCCCTGTCCCTGCCCCGCTGGAGGGAAATAAAATAGGGCCTTCCCGCTGAGTTTTCAAATCCGAAAATTGAAGTTCTCTCCTGGGGAAGAATGATTTCTGCTTCCAGTAATTTCTTGGCCTTCTCCTTTGCTTTTTCAATTACTTCCAGTTTGAAGTTATCATTTTTGTCAAGCTGGAAAAATTGTAAAAGAAATTCACGGTTATCCAGGGTAATGACCTGAAATTTTTTAGTTTTCCTCCCCTGTTTCCATCCCCATTTGGCCTGGGTGATCAACTTCAAGTCCAGCAGATTGAATACCTTCTTGATCTCTTCTTTTTCTTCCTTAAGTTTTGAATCCAGGATAATGGTTCCGGAAAACATGGGCTTCAGGTAATAGGAAGTGGTCACACTGACTTTGTCCGTGGATTTTTGCGGGAAAGATCCCTTATACAGACGTAAATCAACCTGGGTGTCCGGATTAGCCAGTATAGGGGGGGAGCTGACCAGTAGAAACAAAATTAAAAATAACAGGATTAAAAATTTAAATAGTCTCATAAACGCCTCCTAATTTGTTTTTTGTGCCCAAATGATCAGGCGATTGGGATTTTTTGACTGGAAAAAATAGGCTTTTGCCGTAGATTCCTCAATTTTTATTGATTTCAATACGATTTGATTCCTGGTTGTTTTTTGAATGGCATCCGGACGGTTTTTTAAAATCTGTATGGGGATTAAAATGATCAACCCAGTCAATATTAATGCTGCTGCAATCCATTGCCATTTTGGAAAGATGATTGGCTTTGATTCAGGAATAACCGGTTTTCTTATTTTGGGATATGATTTAATTGCCTCCTCCATATCTGTCCAGAGGTCTGGTCGGGGATGTAAATCTTCGGCAGAAATCAACAGGCTTTTGATATGGGTGTCTGAATCAATTCTTTTTTGGCATCTTTCACAGCTGGAAAAATGTTTTTGAATTAAATATGCTTGCCACTTTTTATTGGGAAAGATCCAATAAAGGAAAATAACTATTTTACATTTCATTTTACCACCTCATAATTACCTCCGGGGACCGGATTATTTAACAGTTCTTTTTTCAATTTTTTCCGGGCGTTGAAAAGATGAACCCGGATGGTATTTTCAGAGCAATTGAGCATGGTTCCGATTTCCTTGGCGGAGTAACTCTCATTTATATATAGAGATAAAATAGATCGTTCTTTTCCATTCAATTTTTTTAATAATGGGTGGATGATTAATGAATCTTCAATCATCTTTGTGTTGAGCGTATCTTCTGTTTTAGCTACTCGCATATAGCGTTTAAAGAATTTCAGAAAGGATTTGTTCTTCCTGACCCGATCGATACTCCGCTTGACTGTAATTCCCATCAGCCATTTCTTAAAGGTTCTATTACGGTCAAACCGATGCAGATTGGTAAATGCCTGCATGAAAGAATCCTGAGCCACATCCCGGGCATCATCTGCATCCCCGGTGATGTTCATGGCCAGAGCGATGACATTACACTGATAGCGGTTGACCAGCTGGGCAAACGCATCGGGATTTCCAGCCAGACTTTGTTGGATAATCGCTGTTTCGTTCATAATACTGAATATCTACTTTATATACGCATCAACAAAGAAATCCATTTACATGTTTACCCTTTTTTGGGATAAAAACCAAGGAGATGTTTAATATAAGATGACCTAAACGGGAAAAAATGAAACCTTAAGACCTGGATCGAGGTGGGTAATCAGTTTTATTACTTTTTACCATTGCCACCTCCGCGGGATGATTGTGAAGAGCTGCTCTGTCTGGAAGTCGAACTGGTGGTGGTGTTGCTGGAAGAACAGGATGAAGTACAAACAGGTGTCACAGAAGCAGAAGAGCCTCTGTTCATCGCCGAACGTTTTAGCTGGGATTTCTGATATCCTTTGAGATTCCTGGATGATAGTTTCAGTTCAGGGCAGACCACTTCATTTTTTCTGGTTGAGTAAAATATATTGATTCCATTCCTTCGGCTCCACTTAGCATCAGGATTCCAATCTTTTTTATATAGACTCAGATGATTATTGACTGGTTTTGCATCATTGCTAATCCGGTTTATTTTTGCTTTTAAAAATCCGGGCAGGTTTTCTTTATTTATACGGTTGTTCAGGGATTTGATCTGAATTGAATGGATGTATTTAAATGAGTCAGGCCTGTTTTCAGAAAAATATTTTTTCACAGCGGCAAAGGGAACCCGGTTCATTCTGTTCATAATGGATTTGATGTTTTCTGGGATATTGGCATGACCGGGTTTTTTATATGGCGGTTTCTGTTTGAAAGTTTTTAAATAGGCCAGACGCCAGTATTTTGCTCCACCTGTTCGATATGCCCGGTATAATTCAAAGTTTCCAAATACCTTCATTATCCAATAATTTGGGGTAAAATAGAGCCAATTCCAGTATGGATCTTTAAGAATTACTCTGGTAAATATGTGATCAGTCAAATAGGGGAACATCATTTCCCACAACCAATCCCAGGGGTAATTTTTTAAACCGACACCACATACTGATCTTGAGAATGCATCTCCGGGGATCCAGATCCAGCCCTGGGTTTTAGTCCAGAACCAGGTTCCCAAGTTAGCCGGTGCCCATCCCCAGGGCTGATTGGGGACCAGAATCAGTTCTCCGTTTATTTCAACATAGTTGGCATCAAAAAACGGCCGTTTGCCCTGAAACACAAAATCAGCTGGTTTCCAAACATATCCAAAGAGTTCATTGTATTCCCAGGAGCCAAAACGGGTGGAAAACCGTTCGGCAAAATGGACAATTCCCGGTGAACGCCTGTATATGACCGGAGGAATCTTGCTCTTTCCATAATGGAGGTCCTTAAAATTAGTGTTAATTTTTTCATTCCAGAGCATAAAATCAGCACTCATTTTTTTGTGTTCCGGGATCATTTTATTTTCTTTGAACCAGTACCCATTTCCGGCCCTGATGGATTCATGTTTAAGGGTTTGAGGGTTTTCATCATAAAGCACACCCACTTTACCCCGCATCACATATATATGGGTATGGCCTTTTTTATTAACCAAAACGGAGTTAGTGGAACGGGCATTCATTTTTATCGAGCTTTCGGGTGTGATCAGCTGAAAGATTTCTCTTTTATAGATTTGATTCATAGAAAAAACCTGTCCTTTATTGAGATGGAGTGTGGTTATTTTTTTATTAGAGGTCAGACTGGGAGAGAGGACAGTGGTGAGCTGCAGTTCAGTGTGATTATTCATTCTCATGATGGTTCCGTTATTGAATTGGAGTTCACACCTTCCATTACCATTGGTATAGACGATATCGCCCTGGATTAATGGATGGTTGACAACAGCCTTAACAGCCTGATCCTTATTGGATTTAAAAATGTATACATCTCCTTCTACCAGAGTGAAATGGCAGTATATATCATTGATTTCTGAGTAGCCATTGATCGCAGATAAAAAAATAAGGGCAACAAACACGGTTAAAAAATATTGTTTTTTCATTGCTCCTCCTCATGCTGTATCACTATAAAGAAGCAATTTCAATGCCAATTTTTATAAATGTATGGTGTCACATATTTGGTACAGAACAGGGGAAAAATTAAAAAACAGGGTCACTAAGTGTATCTTTTGCTTTAGGGATCAAATTCAAGGTTTACCATGACCCGGTCCAGAACTTTGTTATAGGTAAAAATCAGTTCTCCATGATAATAATAATAAATCCATTTCATCAGGAAGAATATCATGATTACGGAGAGATAAAACAGGATATAAAATTCTGGATTCCGGATAAGATAGATTCCCAGCACCGAAAATAAATAGGTAAAGCTAAAAAATCCAATAAGAAAAGTAAGTCCGGAAACCTTGTGATTGCGCCTCTTCCTTTCCGGGGGACTGATGAAGGGTATATATGGATAATTAATGAATAACAGGTTAATTAACAATAAAGAACAGGCCAGGCAGTAGAATAAATGACTCGCTGCGGCCAATAAACCCCATAAGTAAAAATAGATAAATAATAATATCATCAGGAGGGGAAGAATAATTGAGAAGGTGAAGGCCTTTTTTGCTCCTGATAGGAAATGTCTGCTGTCTTTAGGGGGTTTTAAGGTAAAAATCCAGTTGGCAGCCGGATTTACCACATGAGTGATGGTAATCCTGATTCCCCATACCATGAAAAAAATCAGGATCAGCGGAACGGCTATTAAATATATGTTGATAGTTTTAAAATAGGGGGCTTCAAATTTCAGGTATAAAATCGTCAGAGTAATGAAAACTAATATCGAAGGGGCTACCAGAAATGTCAACAGATGCATTTTATGTTTCTTGCTCCGGTTCAGGGTTTTTAAAGAGAAATAAAAGCTTCCTCGTTCCAGTGGATTCCCAAGTATCATGGAGTCAAAACTCTTTTTCAGCGCAGTTTTTATTTTTGACGGTTTGAGAGTCTTCCGGGGAGATTGCCTGGTCTTAAGATGTTTTCTAAAGAATCCCGGAATACTGAGTAGATATAGGCCAACCGGTATTGTAAAGGCAATGATAATGATATAAATATAGACGGAAAATGTTGAATCATTTCTGCCCATCAATATTTCTCCAAGACCGACAAACCATAAGGGAGGGAATAGATACACGAATGACGAGGATTCTTCTTTCAGGGAAGGCAATAAGGGAAATATGCTGGGGAACCATATAAGGGTTGAGATAAACAGGGTAAGAAAAGTAGTCTGCAGAATCGTTGATATGTTTCGATACCATTTATTTTTGAACAGGCCTCTGATGATTCCCTGAATACTGGCAATGATAAAGAAAATGAACAGGTAGGCTAAAAAATGGGTGAGATAATGAAAAAATCCGAAGCCGAGGGGATGGATGTTTAACCGCCGGGTTAAATAAAATGAAAATATTAATGTGGAAAAAAGGTTGAATACCAGTGTGGTTAATCCCACAAAAATCACAATGCTCAACAATTTAGATAAAAAAAGTGTGGTGGGCCTTATGGGCAAAACCACTAAATTGAGGTAATCTCTGTGGTCCGGTGATAAATTATCCCACATGATGGTAAAGATTATTCCTACCAGAGACATCAGAATGGTCATAAAATATGTTTTTTCAAGCCATATTTGGCAAGGATCCGGTTGGAGGCCGAATAAATAAAGCCGCAGCAATAGATGGGAGAGGAAGCCCATGGAAACTGCCAATAAGGAGAATAATGCAATCAGATTGACTCTTTTTTGTTTATCAAATATGAGGGTATCATTGTTGATATACCGGAGGTTGAAATGTTTGGTTAAGGTCCAGAATTTTTTCAGAGTGTCAAGGGCTCTTCTCACCATGGTTTCGACTATCCGTACATTTTGCCTATCATTTTTGCCGGTTAATCAGGTTTGCATAATTGAGATGATGGTCTCGGCAGATTTTTCTATATCGGTTTGATGGATGGTTTTTTTCAGGATAGTTTCCAAAAGAGGAAGGTCCAGGAGATTTCTTAGTTCCCGGGTGGGATTATTGGAGACCAGTATACCGTTGTTCATTATCACTGCTTTGGTGCACAGTTTTTCCGCAACTTCCAAGACCTGTGATCCACAGATTATTTTTTTACCGTTATCGGCCAGCCTCTTTAATAAATCCTGTAATATCAATGTGGCATTAAAATCAAGGTCCAGCAGCGGTTCATCCAGAATTAATATATCGGGATTATGAATCAGGGCTGCGGCGAGTAATACTTTTTTTATCATTCCGGTTGAATAAGATGATACCGGAAGATGCATATCATTGGTCAGGTTGAATTGTTCCATAAATATTTGAATTTTTTCTTCAAGTGTCGGGTCAGGGATCAGGTATAATCGTCCGACAAATTGGAGGTATTCAAAGGCGCTCAGGTGAGGGAATAAATCGTTTTGTTCAGGGACATAGCCCACTCTATTTTTATAGTTGTTTAAATCTTCAATGATATTTTTTCTCTGATAATAGATCTGACCGGAAGAGGGTTCAAGAATACCGGCGATTATTTTCAGGGTTGTGCTCTTGCCTGCACCTGCTGGTCCCAATAATGCCAGGATGTCTCCCTTATGAACAGAAAAACTAATCTGGTTGACAACCGGCTTATGATTGTATGTTTTTGTTAGTTCTCTGACTTCCAGCATTCCCTTTGTGAATGATATATGATTTTGATTATGTTTGTCAATAAAACGGAATGTAAATATTCAGTTTTTCTAAGTGCAATGCATATTAATTGAGCGTGAGGGAATTTCTTCTGAACGTGCCCCGGAGGGAGCGAAGAATGTCTGAGCGAGTGAGGACCGGAGATAGAAATTGAGCACAATTTTTAGCGTTAGTGAAGAAGATATTCCCGGAAGCGACTCAGGAAATATTTTTTAAAAATTATCAATATAAAAATTTACTTTACTTTGAAGAACTGAATACTTACAACTTTCAGGTGGTTGGATGCTTTCTTTTGGAAAAGTAGAAGTGGTGAAATTGATACTTTCATTACCTTGGGAAAAGTTAAAATCAGTGAAGAATTTTTTTTATTTGCTCCAGTAAAGCATCAAAAAGTTCTCCCATATTACGCTGTATTCTTGGACAGAGCTGCTTGTTTTCTGGGTTCTGCCAGTTAATAACAAAAAGCCCCCAATTTTTTGCAGGAATCTTAGGGGCATGATGCCCCCAGAAAACAAGAATTTCTTCATTTTTTAGAAAACCCTTGTCTCCTGAGACAATTATGTGTGGGATTTCATCAAGAAAAATCTTTCCTGCTGCCAGGTATGACAATAATGAATGATGGCCGTCGAAGACAAGTAAATCTTTTGATCTTAACCGAGCAAGTTTGATATTGGGGAGACCACTGGATTGCACGATATCCCCCCCTTTTTTTATCTTTAAAGAAAAATTTGCAATTTGGGGAATGTTTTTTATGCCATCATCATTGTGAATATTGATAAGAGTTCTGAGCAAAATCCTGGGGGAGATATCAATATAAGCTGTCTGAAGGTGGGGTAAAAATTTTCTTTCATATATCTCAACCGTTTCGTAGATTGTTGTGGTTTTGTTTGGCAAAGGTATCTGGCTTTTGCAATAAACAATAACATTCCGGTTCTGAACCTTTTGAGGAGAATAATATTCTACAACCCTACATTTTTGTACAAAATCACTGACACACATCTATGATCACTCTTAAATGAAATAAGGAGTCATTTGAGACTTTCTTTTTATAACATTTTTTATTGTAATATAAGAATTCCCGAATAGCAAAAAATTTCCCACAGATTTTTATAGAATTTTTTAAAATGCTATTTTAGTTGCATAACCTGAAGGATTTTTATATAATTTTATGAAGCTTTATGGTAAAGGATTACTCTTTAAGATTTAAAGTATAAAATAAAAAGAAGGAGCAGGATGAAAAAATTCAAAATTGCCTGTATTGGAAATTATGTGCCACGCCAATGCGGTATTGCCACATTTACCAGAGACCTCACTGATTCTCTAATTCATAACAATAGAGAAAAGAATATAAAAGCAGAGGCCTTTGTAGTAGCGATGAATGATCAACATCAAACTTATGATTATCCAGAAATAGTCAAATATACTATCAGACAGGAATATCAGAGAGATTATTTGGAAGCTGTAAAATTTGTTAATTATAGTAATGCTGAAATCTGCATTTTGCAGCATGAGTTCGGAATTTTTGGAGGTAAAAATGGAATATTTATACTTCCTTTAATTCACAAATTGGAAATCCCCCTGATTGTTACATTTCATACTGTATTAAAAAATCCAACTGAAAATGAAATGACAATTGTTAAGGAAATCGGTAAAAAAACAGAAAAAATTGTGGTTATGAGTAAACTGGCTGTTGATTTTTTAATTCATATTTATAATTTGCCACAGCAAAAAATAGAGCTTATTGAACACGGAGTTCCAGATTTTGATTTTATTCAAAGAAGGACTTATAAAAAGAAACTCAACCTTGAAAACAGGAAATCCTTACTTACATTTGGTTTATTGAGTCGAGATAAAGGTATTGAAACTGTTATTCAGGCTCTACCAAGGGTGGTAAAGAAACACCCTGAAATAGTTTATATTATTTTGGGGAAAACCCATCCCAATGTGGTAAAATCAGCTGGAGAAGAATACAGAAACTATCTAAAACTTCTGGTAGAAAAAAACAATTTAAGAAAAAATGTCTATTTTTATGATAAATATGTAACCAATGAGGAATTATTTGGCTATCTTTCAGCCATAGATATATATATCACACCTTATTTGAACGAAGCGCAAATAACCAGCGGCACATTATCTTATGCCATAGGAGCAGGCACCGCTGTCATCTCAACACCTTACTGGCATGCAAAAGAATTATTGTCAAATGGTCGGGGCAGGTTATTTGATTTTAAGGATTCCGAAACACTTTCTAATATACTGATAAAATTATTTGATAGTCCTGAAGAGCTAAGTAGAATTAGGAAAAAAGCCTATCAATATGGGAGAAAAACCATCTGGCCTGAGATCGGAGCTTTATATCTTAAACTTATTGCCAATGTTTTAAAATCAATACCTGATGTAAAAATGAAAGAGGAGCCGGTTATTAATCCTTTGGTTCTACCAGAATTTTGTTTAGATCATATACAAAGATTAACTGATGATACTGGAATTATCCAGCATGCAAAATATATTATTCCCAACTTTAAAGAAGGCTACAGCCTTGATGATAATACTCGCGCACTCTTAATGTCTCTTGTGGTCTTCAGGCAAAGAAAGAGTAAAGAGGCCTTAAAGTTGATGTCCATTTATTTGAGTTTTATTTTTTATATGCAGAATGATGATGGTACCTTTAGGAATTATTTGAGTTTTAAAAGGGATTTTATTGATAGAGTGGGTTCGGAAGATTCATTTGGCAGAACCATCTGGGCACTGGGGTATCTCGTCAAGTATCCTCCAAACAATTCCTTTTTTGAAATTGCGGTAGAACTCTTAAGAAAATCTTTCCCTAACTTTAACAATCTGAAATTCATACGTGGCATGGCCAATACTATTATAGGCATCTGTTATTTTCTTAAAAGTTTTCCTGATAATGAAGACATTAAAAATACCCTTAAAGATATGACTTACAAGATAATAAAGAGTTATCAGAAACATAAAACAGAAAACTGGCATTGGTTTGAACCTATTTTATCTTATGATAATGGTATCATTCCACTTTCTCTTTTGTATGCCTATAAAGAACTTGGCGATGAAAACATTTTAAAGGTTGCCTACGAATCCATTAAATTTTTAGAAAAAGTAACCCTAAAGGATGGATACTTATCTCTGGTGGGCAGTGATAACTGGTATAAAAAAGGAGGGGAATGTTCGCGGTTTGCTCAGCAACCTATAGATGCTGCAGCTATGGTACTGATGTTTTATCAGGCTTATTTGATCGGTAAAGACAAAACTTTTTTAAAAAAAATGTTTACCTCATACATGTGGTTTCTAGGAGAGAATGATTTAAAGAAACCTTTATATGATTTTAAAACCTGTGGATGTTCTGATGGAATAGAAAGTTACGGCTTAAATAGAAATCAAGGAGCAGAAAGCATCATTACTTATAAGATTGCCCACATGACTGTTCTTTTAGCTTACCAGCAAGAAATAAATCAGATAAAATAAAGAAGAATAATTACCAGAGTATTACTCTGACAATTTAAACTATAAATTAGAGAAACATAAAATCCAAATCTATCAATGGTCTGATAATTTCTCGAAGAGTTCATCCAAGGGAATACCGGCAAATCCTGAAGCATAATCGGACATGCCATAGGCAATAATTAATTCATTATTGTGAATGATGGAACCACAGGAATACACTACATTGGGGACATAACCCTCACGCTCCTCTTCATTAGGAATAAGGAGTGGTTCCTTTAAGCGACCAATAACTTTGGTGGGATCAATTTTATCAAGAAGTACAGCACCCAGATTGTAACTTCTCATGGGACCGACACCATGGGTAATGAGTATCCATCCTTTTTCGGTTTCAAGAGGTGATCCAGAATTACCAATTTTAATCAGTTCCCATGATTGTAATGGTTCTTGGATTTTTTTTGCCTTTTCCCAGATATTTATATCATCTGAAAACATAATAAAATTGTTGATACCATCTGATCGGGAAATCATGGCATATTTTCCTTCAATCTTTCGTGGAAAGAGAGACATTCCCTTATTTTGAGCATAGGCACCATGTATAGGCATCACTTTAAAATGGTAAAAATCGGTTGTTTTCATCAATTTTGGCAGTATGGTAAAACCATCATAAGCAGTGTATGTGGCATAGTATATAACCTTTCCATTATCATCAGTAAATTTTACAAATCTAGCGTCTTCAATACCATTAACTTCAGTGTATGAGACAGGAAAGATAACTCTTTCAGAAATTGCTGTGTCCAGTGAAAATTTAATCTCATAATGGGATCTAGCCACCCACATCAGTGCTTCTATGACCTTCGTTTTGCTGGGAGTGACTTTAACCTGTTTTCTGGTTTCCTCTATGCTCTGTTTTAGTTCACCGTAAATAAAAGTTTCTCCCAGTTTATCCATCACAATATTTATCACATCTTTATGAATATGCATTTCAGCAAGTTTTTTCAAGAAAATTTTTTTCTTATATACATAACGTTTGATAGTTTTTGGCACATCCACCAATCTTCCTTCAGGTTGGAATATTAAACTATTATCTTTATCTATGATTCCCTGGCGGAATACAATAGATGAAATATGTTTCTCGCCAGTAGCGCGGAAACTAACAATTATTCTTTTCTGACCTTCTTCCAAATTACTTTGATCAGGGGCTTCAACAATAGATGGATTAAAAAAAGCAGTTGATTCAATAGAGAATTCAGTAGTAAAGTAAGAACCGATCAATAATTTTTTTTTCAGACTCAGTTGTTTTTTATTATTGTTTATATTAGCTAAAATTTCTTTTAAAGAGTTAAAGCTGTTCTCAAATATTTTTGAAATATTTCGATGTCTTTTGGAAAAATTACTCAATATTTGGTTAAGTATACGACTTACTTCCTCTTCAGAAAGTTGTAGAATTTTATTCACAATGGTTTGTGCTCTATCCTCTTTTACTGGCATATAAAATTGGGAAATAACTCTTTTTGGATTAGGGTAAAAATGAATAGTTTTTCTGTTTACGGTTATAGCCATTTTAGAATTCTCCTTCTTTCTTTATGTTCTCAATCTGCATAAAAAAAATCGTTAAAAGATGTAATTTAAAAGTAAAGATTATATAATAACTTTTTTTTTTGTAAATCAAGTGAAAGAACCAAAATCCACCACCTAAATTTAGATATTTCCCCAAAATCAAGATCAAGCAGGCGTGTCGGCTTCCCTTTGAACGGCTTGCGAATCCCATTTCTCGCCAATATCGAAAATGGG
>DAOWKX010000022.1 GCA_030639705.1 Candidatus Aminicenantota bacterium | reverse complement strand
ATTGATGAAATATTTTTTCTCAGGTCCTGGATTGTGATAGTTGAATTCAACCACATCAACCGGGCGACTCTTTCCAATCAGGATCCGATTAATAATCTGGTCCAGCCGGGAAATATCCACAAAGTCTCTGAGAAAAGAGTTGCCGGTGCCTGTGGGAATCATACCCAGTTGGATGTCAGGAAGGGATGTTCTTTTGGCATAGATTCCGTTTATCAGTTCAAAGGGTGTACCATCTCCTCCGATGGTGATAAAATGTCTGTACCCTTCAGATATTGCCGTTCGGCCAATTTCGGTTATATGACCCGGATAGCGGGAGGTTTCCAGTTTAAGGTTTCTTATTTTTGTTTTAAGAATCCCAAAGATTTTGTCAATATTCTTTTTGCCCTTTCCTTTACCTGCGACAGGATTGAGAATCAAAAGGGTTTTATCCCATTCAGTCATGGTGATCTTATATCATAGCCTTATTTAATTTTCAATTGAGACGCTTGAACCGGTTGCGCCTGAGGTTGAATCGATATAAAATAAGTGCATGGATATCAGATTACCTGGGCGGTGCATAATGGAATTGCATTATAATTGCAATATGAGTTGTCGAACCTGTAATATCTGGAAGAGAGAATTTGCAGTTCATCGAAAGAGGGATGAAGCCATACAATCCAATGATTTGTTTGCAATACAGGAAAAGCTTGCCCAGGCAGGCATCAAGCATATTAGTTATGTTGGTGGTGAACCTCTGTTATGCAAAGATATTTTTGGCTTGATGGAAGAAGCAAAAAAGAACGGATTGTCAGCTACATTGATAACCAATGGGTCGCTTTTAACACCGTACTCAATACAAAAATTGATTGGAAGTGGACTTCATACAATTATTTTTTCTCTTGATGGGACCGAGGAAATTCATGATACCGTTCGCGGAAAAAGAGGAACTTTTCAAAAGGTAGTTCAAAATATTTCGGGGATTCAGAGAGAAAAGAAATTAAATAAAATAAAAAAGCCCAAAGTATGTATTTATACCACTGTTTCCAGGCTGAATTTCAGGTGCATTCCTTCGGTTTTGAATATCGCCCAAAAGGCGGATGTCAATTCGATACGATTTCAACTGGTTTCTGTGGTGACTGAGGGGATTTCAAATCAAACCAATAAGGTTTTTCAGCGAGATGTTGTGGGATATCATAGCTATGCCATCGATGACGGCTTGAAGTTAAGCCCACCGGATTTGAAAGAAGTTAGAAATATGATGGAAGTGGCAAAAAGCTGGTCAGAAGAGGTCGGCATCAGAATTCAGATAGAAAATTTTCTCATGGATCCGTCTTTTACCAGAACCTGTGGCTTTGTGAAAAACGGTTTCGTAGTCAATCCCTATGGCGATGTTTTGCCCTGTCCCATGCTTACCAGATATTCAATCGGCAATATCCTGGAAGCAGATCTGGACAGTTTGTGGGGGAATGACGCTCACTCCTTTTTTATTAAACGGTTGAATGAGCTTGAAAAATTACCCATTTGCCAGGAATGTTGTGTGGGAAAACGATAAGGGAAACCGTCATGCCAGTTCCTATAAAATTGATGCGATACAGTATAAATCGGCATAGAATAGGTGTTTTAGCGGTATGATTGTTTTTAAGGTGTTTATTATTTTAAAACCTCTTTTGTCGGGAAACAGCATATCAATATAATGGGGGTTTAACTCAAACCAGATTTTTTCTACTTTTAATCCGGTCTTTCTCAGGATACGCCTTAATCCGAAACTGCTTTGTTCATTAATGTGTACATCCTTTGCCAGTCCCCGTGGTAAGCATTTCCTGAGGTTCAAAGGCATTGTTTTGCAGGGAGATTGAGAGGGAAGTTTGAATGTGACCAATATGTTGGAGATCAGAAAAAAAAGAACACCTGAAAATGGAAGGTAATACCTGTTCGGTGAGGTATGGATGATTACCCTTCCTGTGTTTTTCAGAACTCTTTTGATTTGCTTCAGAATTATTTTCAGATGGTGTTTGTCAAGGTGTTCGACAATATCCGAGAGGATAATGACATCAAAAAAATCATCATCAAAATCGAGGTAACCTGCGTCAAGGTTGAGAAATTGACCATACTTTTTTATCCAGGGATAATCATTTTCCCAGAAATCCAGAGTATTTTTACAGATATCGATGGCATGAGTGGAAGAATCGACTCCCCAGGCATGGGCTTTAAATAAAGCACTGTTTAAAACCAGTTCGCCTCTGCCGCATCCGATATCCAGCACCTTCATTCCCCGTTCAATATGGGCCAGGGCAAATATTTTTTTTAATCTTTTTCCCAGAATTTTCCCCTTGCTGTTGTTAAATTGGATATAACCATCACAATCGGATAGGTAATAGGTTCTGTCATAGATAAAATGCGGATATCCGGAGATTTCCTTTTTCTGCTTTTGTTTGATCATTATTCCTTTCAATGTCAAGTATTAAAGAATATAAAACTATTATTTAGCACGGTTGTGTGAAATTCTCAAGTATAAGATCAGGGGATCAAAATTATGGTTGACTCTTATTCCGTTATTTGTTTCGATTGATCAATTAATTTAAATGAATCAAGCAAAGAATTGACTCCTGAAGGGAAAGTGAAGTTCTAATTCAATTATTTGACTATCAATGATAATTTCTTTATCATTTCATCAGGATGGGAAAAGTATTTTCAAATGGTGTTATTTCAAAGCCTTTTGATGGTGACCGCTTAAATGAGTCAAGCAAAGACTTGACCCTTACGACAATTCATTCGCTTCTGGAGAGTTTGAAATCCGATCAATCCTTTCAAAAGATATATATCAGTCAGAATCGAAAAGGGGAGAAAATAGAATATATTAAACAACTTTGTCGTCAGAAAAGGATTACTTTTCAGATGGTTCCCCAGAGTTTCATTGACCGAAAAACAGACGGGAAGAATCAGGGACTGTTTGCCCAGTTATCACCGATTCGGTTTTTAACCATCAATGACATTTTAAAAACCATTAAAACCGGGCTGATCTTGATTCTGGATCGTTTGACTGATACGGGGAATCTCGGTGCAATAATAAGAACGGCAGTTGCGGCTCAGGTAGATGGAATCATCCTGCCGTCCCGGAAATCAGCCCCCATTAATGAAACCGTGTTAAAAACTTCTGCCGGCAGTTTAATTCATGCCCGGATTGTATTGTCAAAAAATTTAGCCAACGATATTCGGATTTAAAAAAAAAATCATTTTTGGGTGGTCGGAGCTGATGCCCGGGGAGGAATGGACTACACTGACTTTGATTTTAAAGATAGAACCGCTCTCATTGTGGGAAATGAAGAAAAAGGGATTTCACCCCTGTTAAAGAAAAACTCAGACCAGTTGATATCGATTTCTCATTCATCAAAAGTGGAATCCCTGAATGTATCTGTTTCAACAGCTATCATTTTATATGAAGCCTTAAGGCAAAAGAAGGGTGAGATTTGAGGGTTAATGGTTTAAATCAGGTGTCTGGTGATGAAGGTTAACAAGAAAATTGTTGGATTGATCAATCGGATTAAAAAATATGAAAAGGCAGCCATTGCCTTTTCAGGAGGTAAGGATTCGTACTTTTTACTCAAAATGGCCATTGAAGCATTGGGATCGACAAATGTACTGGCTTTATTTGTGATTCATCCGTTTATCTCAAAAAATGATTTTAAAAGGGTAGATTATTTTAAAGGCAAACTGGATTTTAATTTAAAAACCGTTACCGTGGATTTTAATATTGATTCAAAGATTTGGTCGAATCCGAGGGACCGGTGTTACCACTGTAAAAGATTAATATTTCAGACTATCAGGAATGAAACCCGAAAAATGGGAATCGGGTTTGTTTTCGATGGCACTTCATATTCTGATTTATCAGAGTACAGGCCTGGATTGGTGGCGCTTGAAGAACTCCAGATCATAGCCCCTCTGAAAGATACCGGGATAACTTCTGGCTACGTGGAACAGTATTTAGCTGATTCTGGGATTGAGCCCTTTTATCTTTCTTCTTCCACCTGTTTGGCGACCCGGTTTCCCTATGGCCATGCTCTATCTGAAGATGAATTAAAAACATTTGATGATATTGAATCATTTTTTATAGGTTTTGGGATTTTTCCAATTAGAATAAGAGCCATACCTGATGGGATTCGTATCGAAACCCTTGACCACCATTTCAACAAGATCATGGAATTAAAAAACAAAATCATTGATT
>DAOWKX010000252.1 GCA_030639705.1 Candidatus Aminicenantota bacterium | reverse complement strand
TTTAACAGGTCCAATATAGTTCTGGTAACGGTCCCTTTGGCATAATCTGAAACAATGATCCCATCAATTTTTATATTTTCTAATGACTTTTTCATTTGTTTTTCGATATCAGGAGTAATATTAATATTTGATTCACGATCAATCCGAACGATTTGTTGTCTTTGTGAAATTACCCTGGTCTTGACCAGTGAATTGTTCTGTTCAGTTGCAAAAATCAGGTTGTTTTTTTCTATCAATTGAAATATTTCTCTGGAGTAAATATCTTTACCCACGATTCCCAAGAGTAATGTTGTGGCTCCCATTTTTGTGATGTTGGCTGAAACATTTCCGGCGCCACCCAGTCTGCATTCTTCCTCTTTTATCTGCACCACCGGGACAGGAGCTTCCGGAGAAATTCTGGTTACATTACCGAAAATATAACGATCCAAAATAAGATCTCCGTAGATTAGAACTTTTTTAGTTTTAAATTGGGAGCAAATTTCATCAAATCTTTTTTGCTTGATCATTATATTGATCCTTCAGTTTTAGAAAGGGGATACTGAGAAAATAAAACAATAGGAATTTTATCTCAGAATCACCAAAATTATATTCAAACATTCCGGCGGCTAAAAATCCAATAAATACAAACAGAGTTCCGATGGTGATTGTTTTTTCGCTACCCTGGCTATTTTTAATTTTTTTTATTAGGCAGATTAATATTGATAAAAACGCCATTATTAATCCAATCAGGGCAAAAAGGCCTCTTTCGGCAAGGATCTGAAGAAAATTATTGTGCAGATGAGGATTGGTTTGGACTGCATCCGGGTGTTTGTATTTTGGATATACTTTCTCTATATTATTTGCACCGACCCCTGTCAACGGATGATCTTTGAATATTTGGATTCCTGTATAAACCATGTGTATTCGATCTCTATTGGAATGGTTTTGAAGATCAACAATGGAATATATCCTCTGTTTTACTGATTCTGGAATGATATATATTAGAATTAAAAATCCTGGAATGATATAAAAAAGGATTTTAGGTTTAAAAAATATTATAAATACAGTCAGAGAAAAAAGGATTCCCAGCCATACAGATCTGGTCTGGGATAAAAGGATGGAGATCAGTAGGACAGATAGGGAAAAGAGTATTGGGAGACGGATATTTTTTTTCTTTTCGAAAAGCATAAATATAAAAAAGAATATAAATAATAACATTAAAATCCCTGAATAGGTCATCCAGTGGGAAGTAAATCCCTTTGGTCGGTGATTCAATGAAATGCCCTGTTTTATGATGAAAAAAATTCCAGTCAATGAGGAAATAAAAGAAGTAATCAGAAGAATAATCAGTGAAATATTTAGCTTTTTTTTTGAGGTAATGGTCAGAAGAAATATTGGAATGAGTAAGAAAATAAATATTTCTTTGTTATCCTTTAAACTGGTAAGTTTATCGATGGAAAAAACAGTGGAGATCAGGGTTAGAAAAACAAAGAGTAAAAAATATTTATAGTATGGAGGCAAAAGAGGGAGTTTCTTATTTCTGGTTATGGTGACAAACATTCCAATGATAAGATAGCTAAAGATAATATAACAAAGAAAAATTGAGATAGGTATGAGCAAAAGAAATGCCAGCAATAAATAAAAAGAAAATGTCTTTTGAAGATCAAATAAATCAATAAATATATTGTTTAATTGCTTTATAAACATCGTCTAATTTAATATCTTCTATGCATCTTATTGTATCATAAATACACTTTTTTTGAGAACAGGGCCGACAGTTTAAATTAGCTTGAAGGATGGTAACATTATTTTTCCGCCAGGGACCGCTTATTTCCGGTATGTTCGGACCATAAAGAGCGACAATCGGTGTGTGGGTGAGGGATGCCAGATGCAGTGGTCCTGAATCAAACCCAAGATAAATATCTGAGTTCGAAATGAGGTACAACAAATCTTTGAAAGATAATTTGCCGGTTAAATCGATTATTTCAAGGTTTCTCTTCAAATATTGACCTCTTTGTTTTTCTTTTTCTGTGTTACCGATGACAAAGATAGTAAAATTATCATTTTTTAAAATCTTAATCAAAGTTGAAAAATTTTCAATTCCCCAATCTCTGAAACGGTTCCCGGCACCCGCATGAATGGTGATCTTTCTTTTGCCAGACAGGTCATTTTTTATTTTTTTTTCTGCAGAACCTCCCGGGAAATGAATAGACGGATAGGCCGGAATTGACTGGGTTGTGATGTCAATACCCAGATGTTCAAGAAGCTTTGCCTGATTGTAAACGGAATGGGTGGAAAAATCATGGGGTTTTCTTGGTGTTAAATGATTGTATGCCCAGTTTCTGTTGGGAGTCCGGTAACCAATTCTGGTTTTTAATCCGCTCATCCGGGTTAACAGCGCACTTTTGGGTCCGGAATGAAAATCTACCACTGTATTGAAACCAATTTTTTTAATCATTTTTCGAAAATCTAATATCTGTTTCATATTCATTTTATGGCTCACAACCAGTACGTTGTCGATTGCAGGAATGACTTCAGCCATCTCCTGGAATTTTTCTTCAACCACATAATAAATTTTGTTCTCTGGAAAATGTTTTTTGTAAAGATAAAGGGCAGGAATGGTAAATATGATATCCCCGAGCAGTCTTAATCTGATAAATAATATATTTTCCACTAATTAAGAATCCGGCTGGATGGCTTCATCAATTAACATTACCGGAATACCATCTTCAATGGGGTAAATCCGTTTACATTGGGTGCATTGTAATCCGTAATTATCTGATTTATATTCGATTAAATTAACATCCGCTTTACATAGGGGGCATACCAGTATTTCCAGCAACTCCTTGGATATGATTTCTTCTTTCATGATTCTATTCCACCTGTTTGTTGGTCTAACGAAATTCAATTTTCGCATGTGGGCATCATACTGTCAATAGTACAACTATAATTCCTGAAACTTTGACCCTGAAATCGTAAAGAGTGTATTGTGATAGCCTGAAGAAAGGGATTGTTGTGATCTTTTAATATATATAGGTGGGGAGGGTAATTTCCTCAAATAGGGTGAGGGCATAGCGATCGGTCATACCGGCAATAAAATCGGTGATTCTCCTTTCAATGGAATCTCTCTCCGGATAGGGATTAATGAACTTCCCGGGTTCTTTTTTCAGGGTATTTAAAATTGTAAATAAGATATTTCTGATTTTTTGGTGATTTTGTTCGGTTTCCTTTCTCCAGTAAACCCTTTTATATAAGAATTGCCGTAATAAAATAATCTCATCATGGATATCCCGGGACATGATGATGGACTCCAGATTATTTTTCATACTCATATTGATCACATCAATGACCATGGTATCGATTCGTTTGGCAAAGGTCTTTCCGAGTTTTTTCTTGGTGGAATCCGGGATATCTTTTTCAGTAATAATACCGGCGCGAATGGCATCATCGATATCATGATTGACGTAGGCTATGGAATCAGAAATTCTTACAATCTGCCCCTCAAGAGTAACAGGTATAAGAGATGAATCCTGTGGAAAGAACGGGCCCATGCCCTTTGAATGGGTTAGAATACCGTTTCTTACAGCAAATGTCAGGTTCAATCCCTTTCCGTTGTATTCCAGTTTGTCCACTACTCTTAAACTCTGTTCATTATGCTTGAATCCATTTTCAGATAATTCATCAAGGACTTTTTCACCGATATGGCCAAAAGGTGTGTGACCGATATCATGTCCCAGAGCAATGGCTTCGGTAAGATCTTCGTTCAGGTTCAGGGCTCTGGCAATGGTTCGGGCAATCTGGCTGACTTCCAGCGTGTGGGTCAACCGGGTTCTGAAATGATCCCCCTCCGGGGCGATAAAAACCTGGGTTTTATGTTTTAGCCTGCGGAACGATTTTGAGTGAAGAATTCGATCACGGTCTCTTTGAAATTCTGTTCGAACCGGTGACTTTTTTTCTCTTCTTCGTTTCCGGCTGTTGATGCTTCTGGCTGCCCGGGGATCCAGTTTCTCTTCATTCCTTTCCAGTAGTTCTCTGATAAGCATATATGAATTTTATTACTAATGACAAAGTATGTAAAGTGCCGAAATCCACAACCTAAAATTTACAAATATCTGAAAAACATTATGAATAAAGGGTAAGGGCAAGCCCTGTTGAGTTATTCAACAGGGCAAGCCTTACCCCTTGTATATTAATATATTAAATTAATTGATCATTTGATTTTTTAAGCCGAATGGTTTAAGATTAAAATAACCGGGTACCACAACAGAGAATAATCATGAATGAAAATTCCAAAAGCTACCTAAAAAGATGGAAAAGATGCTGGCATGTGGCACCGGATATTCATCTGCTTTTAAAAGAGAGTAAGAGTCTGGATTCTGCGCGTCACAAGATGATGAATTATCTCAATTCCTCTGAAGCTGCATTCAGGAACGATTATTTTGAGCTTTCCAATGCTGATTTCATTTTATTCGAGCATTCATTGATGGTATTAAAAAACTTTTTCTCCATGAGGTATGAAAGAATTGCCAAGACATCCCCGCTGGAATTTATATGGAAAGCCTCCAGGGATGGAGACAGTGATGTTGCTGATGATTTCATCGATGAATTTGAACATTTATTCAGAGCAATAAAAGGAAATACCAAAGTATATCCTTCATATTTGATGGAAGGAGTTGTTAGTCCTGACTTTGAAAAATACAGTGGCCGAGTAGCGGGGAAAAAGAGATCTGATTTTCTGGATTTATTAGGAGAAAATATTGATGAGTTTTTGGAGAGGTATCCGGATGGACTGAAGCCTGAAATAGTGGCAAAAAGAAAAGAGAATAAGAAACGAATTCTTAAAATATTTCAGGGTACAGAGGAAAACTGGAAAGATTATATTTGGCAATTCCGGAATGTCATTAAGAGTCATAGTGGCCTGGAAAAGTTGAAAAGCGTCATTAAATTATCCGATTCAGAAGAGGAAGCTACTTCTCTTGCCATTGAAAATAATATTCCATTCGGGGTCACACCCCATTACCTTCATTTGATGGATGAAAAGCCCAGCGACTATGATTTTGCCATTCGACGACAGGTGTTTCCTCCTATCGATTATGTCAAGGCAATGATGTCTCATAAAAATGACCGATCTATTTTTGATTTCATGCGGGAACATGATACTTCACCTGTGGACCATGTGACCCGACGGTATATTAAAGTCGCCATTTTAAAACCCTATGATACTTGCCCCCAAATTTGTGTTTACTGTCAGAGAAACTGGGAAATTACCTCCCCATCTCAGAAGGCGGCTCAGGTGTTGAAAAAAGATATAGATAAGGCTGTGAAGTGGATAGCAAAGCATGACCAGATAATGGATCTTCTGGTCACCGGAGGAGATCCGCTTATTATGTCCAATAAGGTTGTCAGTGAATTGCTGTCCCAGTTGGCAACCATTCCTCATTTGAGAAGCATTCGAATTGCCAGTCGCGTTCCTATCACGGTTCCACAGAGAATTGACGATGAATTGGTAGATATATTAGCTAAATATAATGGATCTCAAAAACGCTTTCTTTGTTTTGTTACCCATTTTTCACATCCCTATGAAATAAATCAGGAAACCGCAGAGGTTATTAATAAATTGAGAATGAAGGGGATCACTGTTTATAACCAGCAGGTTTTTACCATTGCCAACAGCAGGCGTTTTGAAACGGTCGCTTTGCGTATCGGTTTAAAAATGATTGGGGTGGATCCCTATTATGTATTTAATCTAAAAGGAAAATCCGAGCTGATTAATTATGCTGCACCGGTTGCCAGAATCCTTCAGGAGAGACAAGAGGAGGCTCGACTAATGCCGGGTATTTACCGATCTGATGAACCGGTTTTTAATGTCCCATTTTTGGGTAAGAATCATATGAGGGCCTGGCAGGATCATGAACTCATTTCAATTCTTCCCAGCGGAAGACGTGTGTATGCATTCCATGCATGGGAGAAAAATATTAGAAAAGTGGATTCTTATATATATACTGATATCTCAATCAGAAGTTATCTCAATAAATTAGCAGAAAGAGGGGAAGATTTAGAGGAATACAACAGTATCTGGTATTACTATTGATCATCAATAAAATTGATAGGAAGTTCGACACCGGATTTTAATAGCTTTTATGAATCAGAAAAATACAAATTTAACCCTGTTTCATGAAACTTTCTGGTAGAAAGATTCATCTATCTTAATATATATGATAGGTAGAAAAGAATATTTCTTGAAGTTTTGGAGGCGGTAATGAGAAAAATAATCATTTTGGGTTTTTTTTGCTTGATTTTATTCATCTCAGTCAACTCGGAGCAAAAGATAGCCCAGTTTGAAAAAGAAGTAAAAGCGATAAAAAACAGTGTGGCCCCTTCTCTGGTAAAAGTGATTGCGGAAAATCACAAGAAGTATGTGGCCACTGGAATTGCTATTGCCGATGATATGATTTTAACCAGTACCTTAATCACCACCCGTGCTTACGATAAAATTTATATAAAAACCATCAATGGCAAGCAGTATAATGCAGACATAATAGGAAGAGACAGTAAACATGCCATTATTTTGTTAAAACTAAAAGAAAAAGTGTTGACTCCCATGCGAAGATCTTATGAACTTGAGGTTGGAGATTGGATTGCTCTGGTAGGTGTTTTTTATAATAAATTTCCATCTATTTTTCAGGGTATTGTAAGCAGTTTAACCGAAAAAGAAATGATTTTAAATGCGCCGGTTTTCCCCGGGGCGTCTGGTGGCGCGGTTGTAAATAAAAAAGGTGAATTGGTGGCGGTTATTCGAGGTCGATTAAGGATTGCTATGGAACCGGATATTTCCATCATTGATCATAAAGGCGAGCTTATATTACATAGTCCAAAGCTGAGAAACAAAAATCTATGTTATGCGGTACCAATAAAAAAAGTAATGGAGATTGCCAACCAGATAAAGGAATACGGTCATGTTAAAAGAGGGTGGCTGGGTATTTATATTCGATCAGATAAAACCGGGCGGGAAGCTAAAATCACATATGTGGTAAAAGGATCCCCAGCTGAAAGTGCAGGATTGCAGAAGTATGATATTGTTATTTCCATTAATGGAAAAAAGATAAAAAAATATTCAGATGTCAGTCGAATCATACATTCTATCCATCCTGGTAAGAAGGTTAAAATTAATGTGTTGCGGAATCAGGTACCGAAAACAATCAGGGTACAAATCGGAGAAGTTCAACCCAAAAAATACTATGAGTTTGGGAATTTCCGGATAACATTACCGAGGTCACCGATGATTATACCTGAATTTGATGGGACGTTTCCCCAGGCAAAAAATTTCACACTCTATCGAAAGGGATCTAAAAAGCTTGGTGTTGATGTGATCGAAATCACAACAGGCCTGGCAAAAAAATTTAAGATCAAAGAAGGCTATGGGTTGATGATATCCAAAGTTTATGAAAAAAGTTCTGCTGAAAAAGCCGGTTTTTCAGAAGGAGACATTATCATCCAGGCTAACAAAAAACCGTTAAAAACCTTTACCGATATTCGAAATACATTGAATGAATTAAATGAGAAAGAACCCATCAAGCTTGTTTTTTATCGTGATGGAAAACGCAGATCTATGAATATGATTCCTGATATTATCAATGATGAATTTGTTGATTGGAATGAATTTTTATCCAGATCCGATATTTTTTCCAGATATTTCGGTGACTCTTATCGGATGAGATTAACCAATATTTTAAAGAGACAGTCGGAAATGTTAAAGGCAGAATTGGAAAGGCTGAAGGAAGCAAAAGAAAACATCTCTGAAGATAAATTAGAGAGGATAAAAAAGGAAATTGTTCTTCTGAAAGAGAAACTTGAAGCTACTTATAATAAAGAATTAAAACGAATCCAGGAGGGGAAGCGGCGTATCAATGAAGAAAACCGTAAATTTAAAGAGGAAGAGCGCCGTATTAAAAAGGAAATCGAAAAAATAAAAAGCAAAATAAAAGAAGATAAAAAGCCCGATTCCACATCTGTTTGAGATTTTAGAAACAGAAAAAAACCATTTTTCCAAACTTGAATATAATTACCAAAATCAACCACCTAAATTTGGATATTTCCCCAAAATTAAGATCAAGCAGGCGTGTCGGCTTCCCTTTGAACGGCTTGCGAATCCCATTTCTCGCCAATATCGAAAATGGGATGAGACGCTCCCAAAAACGAGAAACGTTTTTGGGTAAAGTGAAAAGGGATAGCGACTACAG
>DAOWKX010000238.1 GCA_030639705.1 Candidatus Aminicenantota bacterium | reverse complement strand
TAAACCGTTACCAGCCTCAATACCGATGAAAAACCCGTATCCGTTTTATATTTCAACAAGATATTGGGCTGGACCAGTGGCAGTCAGGGGGAACCATTCTTTTCCTTTTTCGAGAAAACCAGCTTTCATCGAATCTTGTATGTGATTCTGATGCTTTTTTTTCTGGGTTTGGCCTTTGTCTTTATCAAAGCATTCATTGTTTCGGGAGGATTAAAAAAAAATAGATCCCTCAAAAAAATCCGGAGTGGTATAATAAAAAGTCTGACATCCCGGTTTAATATTATCTATGTGGTCATTTGTGGCGGATTCTCAGGAATCTCCCTGGAATTGCTGGTCGTGTACTCCTTTCAGAATATATACGGGTATGTGTACCAACTGATTGGATTTATCGTCGCACTATTTATGACCGGACTTCCCCTGGGTGCCACCATTGCCACCGGTTTGTTGAACAGGAAAAATCGCTCAAACCAAAAGCCACTTCTGTGGCTATTTTTTATTCAGGTTTGTTTCATCGCTTTATCACTGATTTTCCCCGCCTTATTACAATTGATTCCCGGCCTGAAGGGTATGGGTAAAGGAATGATGTTTTTGTTTATTATACTGATCGGCGTACTGGTGGGAGCGATCTTTCCACTGGCGCTTCACCTATATGCTGAAAAATATCCAGCAGCCGGGAGGGCAGCCGGGATGATTGATGCTTCAGATCACCTGGGTGCAGCAATTGGCGCTTTTTTTACCGGAGCGATATTATTACCAATTCTGGGAATTACTGGAATCACTCATTTGATCGCTATTTTTTCTACACTGGCCATCCTTCTTCTGCTCCTGAATGCCAGCTTATCAAAATCTAAATGTATTCCACCGCATCATTGAGTATCGATTCATTTTAAAATTTGAAACTACTTTTCTTTTCTTTCAATTAGCCGCAAGCCATAACCATCTTTGGTTCCGACTTCAGACAAGCCAGTTGCCGCAGGATTGGAGAGAGAGAGATTCCAGAGCTGAGACTTTACCTTGTTTACATAAGAAAAATTTTTGTATCTATACCCGTTGTTATATAGATGAAGTGCTTTTTTAATATCACCCTTTGATTCCAGGTAATATCTCTTAAGTATCTGCAATCCCAAATCAATGTTATAGTCGATGTCAAATATCCGTTTCTTGTCTATTGACAGCTCATCCTTCCAAACAGAAAAATTGACCTGCATCAGGCCACAGGCACCTCTATGAGAAACAGCCCTGGGATTATACCCGCTCTCTACCTTCATGACTCCCCAAATCAGTTCCGGTTCAAAACCGTATTGAGAACTCTTTTTATAGACTGATTCAGTAATCTTAAATAATTGCGGATCCCTTCGCTGAAAAACATCTGCTTTAAAAGCCAGGAAATCATATTCATCCAGTTTGGCTCTGGCCAGGCTCATCTGATTTTCCAATCGATTTAATTCAACGGTTAAATTGGTGATTTTCGAGTGTTTCTCTTCATAACGAGTATTTAATTCCACCAGGGCGATAAACAATCCCGTTAATCCCACAAGGAAAAGAAAAATGATTAAGTAAAATGATTTTTTTAAATTTCGTTTAAACATTATATGAACCGTTTATTATATCAAATTATATTATATCCTATCAAGAAAATAAAAATCAATCAGCTGAACCAATTTACTTGTCTTTTATTTTTCGAGTAAATTGGCATTCCGGATAATTATTGCAGCCTAAAAAGGATCCGAATTTACCCTTTCTTTTTCTGAGTACCCCTCCGCATTCCGGGCAAATCTCACCGGCAACTTTCACTGATTTCACCGGACCGCCTGATTCTTTTATATCCAGGGTATACCGACATTCCGGAAAATTGCTACACCCCCAGAAAGCCCCGAATTTTCCCTTCCTTCGTTTCAACAGCCCCCCGCATTCCGGACAGTATTTTTCCCCTTCTTTATAAACATCCGGGTCTCTCTGGTCTCCAGATAAATCCCCTACCCTGGCCATACTTTTTACAGATTCATGGGCATCTTCACACATCCCATTGTACCCGCACCACTGACAGAGCACACTGGAATTTGCCAAAAAGAGAGAAGTATTGCTGATTAAACCGATTTCTTCACCTAGTTCTGATTTAACCTTTTCCAAACCCTGTCGTTCAAACCGGGCCACAACGGTTTGGGGTGTAGATAGATCTTCCAAACACAATTCAATGGACTCCTCAGGATACTGTTCGAAAATATACAGTGCATAAGAGGGAAGCTGAAAATTATCCAGTGGATGTGAAACCTTCCCGGTTTTAAAATCGGTTACCCGGATCAACCCGTTGGGTTGACGGGCAATTCGATCAATAATTCCCCGATATTTGAACTGATTGTCCAACTCTATTTCAAAATGATACTCCAACTGGAGGGTGACGCTGTCATCCTCAGGAAAAATTTTTTGAAAAAAAGTGGATAAGAATTCCGCCCCCCTATCAAAATAGTACTCAAAGGTATTTTCCTTCTTAATAACCCTCACTCTGTCGAGTTCTGAACCATTCCATACACGCTCATATTCCTTTTTCATCGGTTGAATTTTTGGTTCTTCCCGGTTCAGGCGTTTATCATACAGCCAGTGTAAAATTTCATGCACACAGGAACCCATGTGTCTTTCAACAGAAATAAAAGCCTCCCTTGCCTTTCGAATATATTTATATTCGAAAGATTTGGGACAGGATTTAAAAGATGAAATTGCCGAATAACTGTAATTCATGATCCATCACAGCTTTCTTTGAATGAGTCTGGGAATCACAAATAACTCCACCCGGCGGTTTTTAGCTTTACCGGTCTCAGATATATTATCGGAAATCGGTTTGTACTCACCGTAACCGGCTGCTGTGAGAGTGGTGGGATTCAAACCTTTGGCAGTCAAATATCTGACCACTTCAATGGCCCGATAGGTAGACAAATCCCAGTTGGAATGATATTTATGCTGAAATTCTTTTTTGATGGGTACATTATCGGTATGACCGGCAATGAAGATATCATTCTTCGCTGTACTTTTCTTTAATACCGGGAATACGGATTCCAGAAGTTTCAGACCTGACTCTTTAAGTTGATGACTCCCTGAATCAAACAAAATATCTCCCTCAAAACTGACCTTTAAGCGCCCGTTTTCAATCTTGGTTTCCAAATCCGATACCACCTTCTTCAAATCTGTCCTGATTCCTTCCAGTTCCTGAATATACTTTTTGTGTTTCTCAACTTCTTGTTTATAGGTCTCGACTTCATCCAGTTTCTGATTTAATTCCAGATTCCTGCCCCTCAATTTGGTGTTAATATCCATGATTTCCACATTCAACTGAGCCAGTTTTTCTCTCAAAATTCCTTTGGAAACATTCATCATGGTTTTAATTTTTTCATTTAGGCCCTCTTTAACTTCTCGTATTGATGAATCATCGGCGGTGGTGGGTTTGAACAACATTTCACTGGAAGGAGGACGCAACATGATCTTTCCCATAGAGCTATCGGAGGAAGGGGTGGATGAGAGCAGTGATTCTTTGGTAAGAGTAAAATAATCTTTGGCTTTTATCTCTTTGGCGAAATCAGCCAGGTTTTCCTGCTTTTTTTTCAATCGGGCGACAAGTGCTTCGTATCTCTGTCTGCACCGGGTCCATTTCTCCTCCAGATTTTTTCGGGTTTGAAAAACATCTTTAGCAAAAATATGATTGACCATATTCATCAGGGGTTCAGAAACCATTAAACCAAGAATAAAAAAACCGAGGAACAAACCAACGAATAAAATTTTTTTCATCTCAATTCTCCTCTTTATATTGTGTAATTAAAAGTCTCTAATTTCAATCGCCCTGTGTTTATATTGACACTTTTTATATAACTATAATCAAAATAGCTAATGCACACCCATTTCCTTCAACAGATGATGGGCCCCGCCGAATTTTTTTATCAGCCATAAAATATAACGGATATCCACCCCGATGGAACGGCTGTATTGTTCATTCCAGGCAAAGTCATTGATGGTTGCCTCAAAGGTACGGTCATAATTCAATCCCACCAGTTCTCCTCTGGCATTCAATACCGGACTTCCGGAATTTCCTCCTGTGGTATCGGCATTGTATAATATGGCTACTGGTACATCTTTTAATACCGGATGCTGGAAAGCACCGAAATCGGCGGCTTCATATAAATCCAGTATCTTCCGGGGAACCTGGAAGGGAATCTGGCCGGTGTTTTTTTCAATTACACCGCCCAGCGTGGTCAGTGGTGTGAAGTCAACCGCATCAGCCGGAGAATATCCCCGGATTCTCCCAAAGGTTAAGCGTAGGGTGCTATTGGCATCGGGAATAAATTCCTGGCCCTGCCATGCCCTTTTTATCTCAATCAACTGGGATGCCAGATCATCAAAAATCCCTTTTCTTTTCTTGCTTTTTTCATCGAGCTTTTTATACTCCGGATACAAAGAAATCGACAGTTCCAGGAAAGGATCTTCAAGCATCTCCAGCTCGGCTGCGGATCTGGCAAATAATTGTCTGATAAATTCACTCTCGGTTAACCGGGTTTTTTCAAAGGCATTTTTTAAAAAGGCATCAATGTTTTTTTTATATTGGGAGAGATTCACAATTGATTTACCGGACTCGGACCAACCAGCCCGTTTATCTATGGCTGAAATCCTCCTGGTTTCCAGTTTTAATGCCCGGTTCAGGAGTTCTTTTAAAATGATGGCATCGGCCTGCTGATCAAAATTTTGTAACCGCAGCAAGAGTCTTTTTTTGCTGCGGCTGAAATTGCGCTTCATATATTTGGGCTTTCGATCTGTATCCTTCTTCTGACCCTCTATCGATGCTTCGTATACAGTATAGGCAGTATTCAGTAGGGTTGAACCGCGCAACAGGTAATCCATCAGCAGTTCATAATCAGCAACATGTCTTTGCTGAGCATAAAAATCTCTGATTTTGCCTAAAAGTGGACCATATTTTTTTTTGGTTTCCGGTTTGGAGTCAATAAAAGCCTGAAGTTTGTCTTCCTGTTCTCTTTTCTTCAGGACCAGCTTTATTCTGTTTAATCCCTTTAGTTTTCCCTGATAATTTTTCAGAACATTGGACAGCCCTTTGATACGGGGTGCCAGTTTGATGGCAACAGATCGATCTTGATCAGCTATTTTTTCCATTACTGAAATCATCCATTGATACAGGTTTATTACATAGGGCATGCGTACCTCTTTTTCATATGCTATAAAAAATGAGCTGCGGTGCCGGTAGGTACGACCCGGATAGCCCAGAAGAAAAACCAGATCTTCACGATCTACTCCCCGGGGATCAATTTTTAAAAATTTTTTAGGATGAAAGGAAACATTATCAGGTGAATAATCAGCCGGTTTCCCATCCGGACCCACATAGGCCCTCAGCAATGAAAAATCACCGGTATGACGCGGCCACATCCAGGTGTCGATTTCACCGCCGAACTCATCAATACAGAGGGGAGGAGCATATACCAGCCGGATATCCTTTAAATAGGTGGAAATGAAGAGAACATAGGTTTTATTGGGAAACATTTCCGCCACCTCAGCCCGTTTTCCGGGATACTTTTTTTCTGTTTCCACCACCATTTCTTTTATCTTTTTTTCAATGGCCCGGGTTCTCTGGCCAAAGTCCATATCTTTATTTACCACAGCTAAAACTTCCCGGGAAACATCCCGGTAGGACTCGGTAATCCGAACTGTGTAGCCCTTGGCTTCCACCTCCTGGTTTCGATTCTCTACCATGAATCCATTTTTCAAATAATCTTTTTCTTTGCTGCTGGCTGATTGAATCGCCCTGAACGCACAGTGGTGATTGGTTAAAATCAGGCCGTCAGCAGAGATAAAAGAGGCAGTACATCCGCTCAGGTTGATGATGCCGTCTATTAAACTGATTCCCTTTGGATTATAAATATCTTCGGCATCAATCTCAAAACCAATTGATTTTAGATCCAGTTTATGAATCTCGCTCAGCGGATACATGCCCTCCTCAGAAGATAGCTGGCTACTGATTATTAATATGAATACCAGACCCAGTATGATTCTTGTTTTCATTG